>JABMRW010000035.1 GCA_013202445.1 Deltaproteobacteria bacterium
TTCTTCGAGATGCTGGGCAACTTCAGCGTCGGCGATTATTTCAAGCGGGAGGCGATTGACTGGGCGTGGGAGTTCGTTACCGAAAGATTGAAATTAAAGCCGGAGCGGCTCTGGGCGACCATATTCCTGGATGACGACGAGTCCTTCGGCTACTGGCGGGAGATAGGCGTCCCCGAAGAAAGGATACTGCGCTTCGGCGAGGAGGACAACTACTGGGGACCAGCCGGCGATTCCGGCCCCTGCGGCCCGTGCAGCGAGCTTCACTATGACTTCGGCGAGGAGTTCGGCTGCGGCAAGTCTTCCTGCCGCCCCAACTGCGACTGCGGACGCTTCTCCGAAATCTGGAACCTGGTCTTCACCCAGTATGACCAGGACCGGGAAGGCAACCGCACTTTACTTTCAAAGCCCAACATTGACACCGGCATGGGTCTGGAGAGGACAGCGGCGGTGATGCAGGGCAAGACCACCGTCTACGATACCGACCTCTTCATTCCACTGATAGATAAAATAGCCGGGCTTTCGGGCCGCAAATACGGCGCCGACGAGTCTACCGATAACGCCATGCGGGTGGTGGTTGAGCACAGCCGGGGTATCGCCTTTCTCATCGCTGACGGCGTCCTCCCCGGCAACGAGGGGCGGGGCTATGTGCTGCGGCGGGTACTGCGCCGCACTTCTCTTTTCGGCCGCAGATTAGGACTGGACAAACCCTTTATTGACAATATTGCCGAGGTGGCTATCGGGCTGATGGGGCATATCTACCCCGAGCTTAAGCAGCGGCGAGACTTTATCCTGCAGGTAGTTGAGGATGAGGAAACCAGGTTCGGCGACACCCTGAGCACCGGTCTGGAACTGCTGGACGACATTGTCGCTGAAGCCTCCAGGACGGGCAAAAAAGAAATCTCCGGCGAGCGGGCCTTCAAGCTCTACGATACCTACGGCTTCCCCGTTGAGTTGACCCAGGAGATTGCCGCAGACCGTGGCTTCTCGGTGGACTTGGATGGCTTTGAAAAGGAAATGGAGAAACAGCGGGAGAGAGCCCGGAAAGTAAATATATCTGAGACAATAGGTATATCTGAGGAAATAATTGTAGTGAAGAGTCGTGGTATCAAGCCCACCTCCTTCGTCGGCCACGGCAGCCTCAGCTTTAAGTCCACCATTGTCAGTCTTGCCGTGGCTAATAAACCCGCAGATAAAATAGAAAAGGGCCAGGAAGCGAATCTTATCCTGGAATGCACCCCCTTCTACGGAGAGATGGGCGGCCAGGTAGGGGATACCGGAGAAATAAGGGGACATAACGGGCTTTTTGAGGTAACCAATACCGTTCAGGTGCCGCCGGGCATAATCGTTCATCTGGGCAAAATTGTCGAGGGTAGCCTCAGTGTTGGCGATGAGGTCGAGGCGGTGGTGGAAACGGAGCGCCGCCTTGATATCGCCCGCAATCACACCGCCACCCACCTCCTCCAGATGGCGCTGCGCCGGGTACTGGGGGAGCACGTCCAGCAGCGCGGCTCACTGGTGGCATCCCACCGCCTCCGCTTTGATTTCTCCCACCTCAAGGCGCTGTCGGCCAAACAGTTGGCCGAGGTCAACCGCATCGTAAACGAGCAAATCCGCCGGAACCTGAAGGTCTATGACGAGGAGATTCCCTATAAAGAGGCGATAGAGGCGGGAGCCATCGCACTGTTTGATGAAAAATACGGGGACACCGTCAGGGTGTTAAAAATCGGTGAGCCCTTTATCAGCGCCGAGCTCTGCGGCGGCACCCATGTCTCGGCTACCGGTGAAATCGGCCTCTTTCATATTATTTCCGAGAGCAGCATCGGCTCCGGCCTGCGCCGCATTGAGGCCGTTACCGGCCGCGGCGCCGGGCAGTATTTCGATGAGCGCCTGACGGATTTGGAGCGGATTGCCAAATCGCTGGGGACTTCCTCGGAGGAAGCCTGGGACAAGGTATCCGGCCTGGCCGGTGAGCTGGAGCAGGAGCGGAAACAGCGGCTGGCTCTGGAGCGGGAACTGGCTAAAAAGACCGCCGAATCTTTATTATCTCAGGTTGAGGTTATTAAAGGGATAAACGTATTAGTGGCTAAAGTCCCTTCCTCACGGCTGGAGATGCTGCGGGAGATGAGCGACCTGCTCCGCGACAGGCTTTTGAGCGCTATAGTCGTTCTGGGCACCGTATATGAAGACAAACCGGCTTTTCTGGCGGCGGTAACCCCCGATCTGGTGGCCAGGGGCTATGATGCCGGCAAGATAGTCAGGCAGGTAGCCGCGGTCACCGGCGGCGGTGGAGGCGGTAAGCCTAACTTAGCCCAGGCCGGCGGCAGGGATAAGAAAAAGCTGGACGAAGCCCTCAAACTGGTCAAGGGCCTTATATAATGCGCTGTCTGGGACTGGACATCGGGGACAGGTGGATTGGGGTGGCCTTAAGCGACCCCGGGGGTATTTTAGCCAGCCCGTTTAGCATTATTGAACGCATAGATGATGGTCAGGCTATAGCGGCGATTGCCGATATTATCAATAAAGAGCAGGTAGGGAAAGTCGTCGTCGGTCTGCCCCTCTCGCTGGACGGAACCTTAAGCGGGCAGGCGGAAAAGGTCAATGATTTCGCCCGGAAGCTGTCCGAGCATATTAAAACCCCGATGGAATACAGGGACGAGCGCCTGACCACGGTAATGGCGCAGCGCCTCAAGCGGGAGTCCGGCGGCAAAAAGGGCAGGGGAAAGGTCAGGTACGATTCTCAGGCCGCCGCCTTAATCTTACAGAGCTATCTCGAAGAATCACTCCCGTCGAAGTTGACATAATAAATGGACTTTAATCTTAGCGAACAACAGAAGATGCTGCAGCGGATGGCAGGGGAGTTTGCCGCCGATGTCGTTAAACCCCGCGCCGCCGAAATTGACTCTAAGAGCCGGTTCCCCTTTGACCTGGCTAAAGAGATAGGCAAACGGGGATACCAGGGGCTGCCTTTCCCCACTGAATACGGCGGCAGCGGGGCCGGTTATCTTAGCTACGTGCTGGTGCTGGAGCAGCTCTGCCAGGCGTCGATGACGGTCGGCGCTGTCATGGCCATAGACACTGTTCCCGAGGAGGCGATATTCCGCTTCGGCACCGAGGTGCAGAAGAAAACCCTTTTAGCTCCTCTGGCTAAGGGTGAAATGCTGGGCAGCATCGCCTTCACCGAGGCCGATACCGGCTCCGACCCGGGGGCAATCACCACTACCTCCCAAAAAAGCGGCGATGGCTATATCATTACCGGCCAGAAGCAGTTCGTCGCCCTGGCGCCGGCGGCCAATCTGGCGCTGGTCTTCGCCAAAAGTGAGGGAAAAGGCTTAAATGCCTTCGTCATAGACACCGCCTCTCAGGGCTATAACCTCCGCGAGCCCTGTGAGACTATGGGGCTAAAAGGACTGGGCACCTCGGTGGTCTATCTTGATGAGGTTAAAGTACCCCAAAAGAACCTTCTCGGCGAGGAAGGGCAGGGCTTTACTATTTTGCTGGAGGCGATATCGCTGGGACGGTTGGGGGTGGCGGTGGAGGCGGTGGCGGTGGCCCAGGCGGCGCTGGATATATCCGTAGACTACGCCAAACAGAGGAAGACTGCGGGCAGGCCCATTGCCAAGCTGCCGGCGGTCCAGTGGCACCTGGCCGAGATGGCCAGCAGCATCGAGGCAGGCCGGCTGCTGGCTTACAGGACGGCTTTCCTCCGTGACCAGGGGCTGGATATCAAATACGAATCGTCATTGGCCAAGCTCTTCGCCTCGCAAATGGCCGTCGAGGTCACCCGGATGGCGATGCAGGTTTGTGGCTCGTACGGCACCATGACCTCCATGCCCGTGGAGCGGCTCTACCGGGACGCCAAGATGACCGAAGTCTACGTCGGCATCTCGGAGATACAGCGCAATATTATCGCCGAGCGTTTGATAGAGTAATGACTGGCTTCCGTTTAATAAAGACTTCCCCCCGCACCAGCGCCAGGGCAGGGGAGCTTGTAACCCCACACGGCTCAATACCCACGCCGGTGTTTATGCCGGTGGGCAGCCAGGGGGCGGTCAAGACGCTGACCCCGGAAGAGGTCAAAGCCCTCGGTATCAATATGGTGCTGGCCAATACCTATCACCTATATCTCAGGCCGGGCATCGGCGTTATTGAGAAGCTGGGTGGTTTACATAACTTTATGGGCTGGGACGGGGCCATTCTCACCGACAGCGGCGGCTACCAGGTATTCAGCCTGGCCCCCCTGCGGAAGGTAAGCGATGAGGGGGTCACATTCCGTTCCCATATTGACGGCAGCCAGCATCACCTTACCCCGGAGCTGGCCATACAGTACCAGGAAGCTTTAGGCGCCGATATCATCATGGTTCTTGACGAGTGCCCGCCCCACGACGATAGCCTTGATAAAGTCAAAAAAGCGATGGAGAGAACGCACAGGTGGGCGGAGAGGTGCCGCAAAGCCCAAAAACGCCCCGGCCAGGCGCTCTATGCTATCGTTCAGGGGGGCGTCTTCCCTGAGCTTCGCCGCCAGTCGGCGGAGTATTTAGCCTCTCTGGACTTCCCCGGCTACGCCATCGGCGGCCTGAGCATCGGCGAGCCCAAGAAAGTAACCCTGGCCATGATTGAGGAGACGGTGGCCCTGCTTCCCGAAACCAAGCCGCGCTATCTGATGGGGGTCGGCTCGCCGGAAGATATTATTGAAGCTGTAGACAGGGGTTGCGATATTTTTGACAGCGCCCTGCCTACCCGCGTCGCCCGCAACGGCGCCCTCTTTACCTGGCAGGGGAGGAAAAATATAACCAATGCCGCCTACGCTAATATGGAACAGCCCATCGTTGCCGGCTGTAATTGCTATACCTGCCGCCACTTCTCGGCGGCTTATCTCCACCACCTGTTCAACGCCGGCGAGCTTTTAGCCTACCGGTTAGCCACCATCCACAACCTGAGCTTTATAACCGAATTGATGGATAAAATACAAGGCGCCATCTCCGATGGCACCTTCCTCGCTTTTAAAAAAGAATTTCTGGCCGGTTACCGGCCAACAGATGAACCGACACGGCTCAGCCAGAAGCAGAAGTGGCTGGAAAAACGCAGCATGAACCAGTAGCTGATAAGACCGCGCCTATTGTCCTTCTCCAACAGGGTCAATCCTCACTCCCCTGGAGATAAGCCAGGCAATACCGGCCTCGATGTCCTTCTCCTTACCCACAAGCTCCAGCTCAATCCAGCCCCTTTCCTCGGTGGCGTCGGCGCGGTGGATGTTGGTCACTAGGCCGAACTGCTGGCCGACGCTATGGATAATGGGCTCGGAGCTTACTTCGGGGCCGTAGGTGAGCATTACTCGCCGTATTGGCATTTCTATCCCCCTTCAGACAGGCGCTTTCCGATGATTCTGGCGTCCTTGATTATACCATCAATAATCTCTTTTATGGTAGGCAGGTCGTCAATCAGTCCCACCACCTGCCCGCAGGGTATAATAGCCTGGGAAGATTCGCCTTTATCCAGGGCCTGCTTCTGTCGCCGCCCGTCTATCATCGGCAGCAGTTCTTCCAGCGTGGTGCCCTTCTTCTCCATCTCCAGTATACGGCGGGCAAAATCAGTGGCGACCACCCTTTCCGGGTTATTGATTGAGCGCATTATCATTAGAGTATCTTTTTCGCTGGCCTCCAGCAGCCGCTGTTTGATATTGGGGTGCAGGGGACATTCCCGGCTGAGCATAAATCGGGTGCCCATGAGGGCGCCTTCGGCGCCCAGGGCCAGAACGGCCATTAACCCCCTCCCGTCCCCGATGCCCCCGCCGGCAATAACCGGGATTTCCAGCGCGTCAACGGCGCGGGGGACAAGGACCATGGTGGTTACGTCATCCAGGCCGGGGTTGCCCCCCTCCTCAAAGCCGACGATGGTCACGGCGTCCACCCCTATCCGCTCGGCGGTCTTGGCCGCCTTGACGCTGGCAACCTTGTGCATCACCTTTACTCCCCCCTCCCTGAGCTGCTTCATATATTGCCGGGGATTCTGGCCGGCGGTTTCAATAATAGTTACCCCTTCTTCAATGGCGGCGTCGATGTACTCCTCCAGGTTTCTCGGTCGCATGGTGGGCAGCAGGGTGATATTGACGGCGAAGGGCTTATCGGTCAGGCTCCTGGTCTTCCTGATTTCCTCCCGGAGTTCCCGGGCGGTAGGGAAGGTCAGGGCGGCCATAATGCCCAGGCCCCCGGCGTTGGCCACGGCGGCGACCATCTCCGCCCGCGATAGCCACATCATTGCCCCCTGGATTATGGGGTACTTGATGCCGAAAAGTTCGGTAATTCTGGTTTTGAACATAAGCTTCAAGCCTCCACCGCCATCTCGCCGAGCTTTACCTCCCCCCACACCCCCACCTGTTCGCCATGGATAATAATTACCCCTTTCAGCCCTTTAATGCTTTGGGCGAACTCGATGCCGCCGGATATATCTTTAGGCTGGCGGATGCGGTTGCCGATAGCGGTAGCGGCGGCGTCGGCTAGGGCGGTCGATTGGGAAAGCACAATAACGGCGTCGGCCTGGCCGTAGCTTAAGGAGTGCCCGACTGTTCCCGACGATGTACAGACGCCCAGCGGTGTATCCTCCCCTTTAATTTCCAGCCCCACCCGTCCGGTCAGGGGTGATTTTCCGGCGTAAATCCCGATTAGCCTTTTACTCAGGCTCTTGAGGTAGATATCGCCCCCGTTCTCCACGATGACCTCCGGGGAGAAGGCGAGCAGCTCGCTGCCCACGGCTTCGGCTATGGCCCCGGCCACCGCCGCCATCGGCCCCACCCCGGTTTTACTGGCGGCTTCGGCCATCCCGGCTACCAGCGGCGGGGCGTCGTCAGCCACCGCCACCGGCTCAAGAGAGGTCAGAAAAGAGGGGTGGCGCTCTATGTATTCCTCCAGAATTTTGCGGTATTTCAGCACCAGCTTACGGGCCTGGCTCTTCAGGTCGCTCTGGGTGCGGATGTATAAATCGGTCTCTTTAACCGTAACATTAAAGGCGACCAGGTCTTTATCTTTAACCCAGTGGCGGTAGGTTCGGGGCTGGTACATAAACTAGAAATGCACCTCCATAGCCCGCGGTGGGCAGGCCTTGAGACACAGCCCGCAGGCCACGCATTTTTCATTGTAGAAGTTGACCTGCCTGGTCATGGGTTCGAGCTCAAAGGCGTCCGAGGGGCAGATGGTTATGCAGGCCCCGCAGTGGGTGCACCGCTCCTCGTTGCGGAGCACGTCCTGGCTCAGCGATTGTATCTTCACCCCGGTCTTGGTCAGGTAGCGGATACCCTTATCGTACTCCTGCTGTTCCCCGCTCAGCTCCAGAACCAGCAGCCCCTCCTCCTCGGGAGTAACCAGGGCTTTCAGGATATTGAACTCAAGGTTGTAGTCCTTAACCAGCCGGGAGACTATGGGACGGTCAACCATCCGCTTGGGAAAGTGCAGTACTATTCTCTTGGAAACGTTCATCTTCTTCTCCTCGTGCTGGCTACTCTACCGGCCGTTCTTTAAGCGGCTTGAACTTTATCCCCGCCTCCACCCCCGGCAGCGGCGCCACCGGCGCGGTGAGCAGGAACTTCCCGCCAACTATCCATTCCTTCAGCGTATTGGCAATCTCCACCGCCCTGGGGTAGCTGGACAGGGAAGCGGTGGGTATTTCCTTGCCCTTGAGCTTCACCTTGCCGCTCTTCAGCTCGGCGTAGCTGACCTCGCCCAGGATGTCCGATTTCAGGTTGGGGTAGTCGCTGGAGTAGTCAACAACGGCGCCGTGAATCTCGGCGTCGGTTACCGTAGTGTAGCTTAAGATTTCTTCGGAAAGTATGGGTATGGGCACGCCGATGCCCACGGTCAGGGTGCAGCCGTAACCGAGCATGCTGGTGCCCACCAGCCACCGGGGGCTCATCTGCTTTAAGTCCCCGATAACGCAGAGGGTTCCCGACCCCCTGGTGGGGACGCCCTTGTCGGTGCGGGGCACATCGGGGTTGTGCTGGGTTCCCTGCCAGCTAACGAAGCCGGTGCCTCCCCCCAGGAATATTCTGGTGCCGATGCCGATGGTCTTGTAGTGGGGATCGTTAAGTAACGGAGATAGCTGCCCGGCGCTGGAATAGTTGATGTTGCCCAGGTTGGCCCGCAGCACCCCCATGTAGGTGTAGATAGTCTTGTCCGAGGCGTTGGCGGCCACGTTGTAGTTCTGGTAGGCGTTCCTGATGTTGAAGAGCACGGCGTCGTTGAGGTCTTTGATGTTTATCAGGGTCTCCAGCTTTTTGCGCGGGTAGCAGTCGGTGCCGTAGGCGGTTGCCTCCAGCCGGATGTCCTTGCCGGCCACCAGCTCCTCGATGACATGCCCGCCCCCGTAGTTGAACTCGCCGGGGTGGACCTTGTTTCTGGGGTCGTCGTCGGGAAGCGCCGTGGCGCCGATAAACAGGTCTACCGCCGCCAGCCCGGTATAGGCCGGCACATCATTGAGCAGGACCTTGCCGCCCCCCAGCTTTATTCTGGGTTTGGTGTGCCCGGTGTTGAAGTAGGCGCCGGAGGAACACATCGGGCCGAAGGTGCCGGTGGTGACCACATCCACTTCCTCGGCCGCTTTCTTGGTGCCCCTCTCCCTGGCAATACCAATTATCTCCTCGGCGGTAACGACTACCGCCTTGCCCTGCTTTATCTTTTCGTTTATCTCTTCGATTGTTTTAGCCATAGCTAAACCTCCTAGATATTAATCTTTACTCTTTAAGCTGTCAATCGGTGGCCTGGCGTGTAAAACAAAAAGCCCAAGAAGTCTAACGTTCTTGGGCTTGGTTAGCTTTGTTATCAGTTGGGGAAATCAGGTCGGCATGGTCCCCGAACTGGCGGCACGCCAAGCCCAGGGCATCATCATGCGGAGAGCCCCTGTGGTCAAGCTGCGCTGTCCATTCCAGTTCGGCACTATTTTGCCTCCTTTTAGGCACTTTTTAAGAAGTAGGGGCATTGTATAGGATTTATAGCTGGATGTCAAATATAGCTTTTATCAACCTCACCCCCTGTGTCCCCCTCTCCTTTCAAGGAGAGGGGGAAGATAATTTACTTGTCACGGAAAGATGTTGGATAAAGAGTCTTGCCGGCTTTGATATCTGATTCTAAA
>JABMRW010000036.1 GCA_013202445.1 Deltaproteobacteria bacterium
ACCCTACAGAAGTGATACTTCTATCAATTTCTTCTCAGGGGGTAGGTATAATTTTCCCCCAAAAAGGGGTGGGGGGAGAAGGGGAAGGTTTTAAAGAGGTGAAAGCCTTAAATATTAACGAGGAGTTAAAGAGGGGCGCCAGCCCCTCTTCTTAAAAAAACCCTCCCCCTCCCTTGTAAGGGAGGGGGATTAAGCGGGTTCCCTGGAAAATCAAAGATTTTTTAGGGTGCATTAAGGGGGTGGGTTGAACCGTATAAATGAATACAATATCTGGATACTATCTGGCTTATGTTGTATGCTATATACTATAGCGCTTCAAGGAGGTGAGCCATGGTTAAGGAACTGACCGCCGAGCAGGTGAGACTGCAGTGCACCCCCACCGTATTTAAGTGTGATTCCACCGAGGAGCTAAGGCCCAAAGATGGAATTATCGGCCAGGATAGAGCGCTGAGCGCGCTTAAATTCGGCCTTAACATCGCAAAACCGGGTTTTAACGTCTATGTCTCGGGACTGGCCGGCACCGGCCGGACTACGGCCATAAAGTCCTTTATGGAAGCACTGGCCGCCAGGAAGGAAACCCCGTCCGACTGGTGCTATGTGCATAACTTCCGCGATTCCTACTGTCCCCACGCCCTGATGGTGCCGGCGGGGATGGGAGAGGCTTTACGCAGGGACATGGAAGTTGCCATTGATAATGCCCGGCGCAGCCTCGTCCAGACCTTTACCAGCAAGGAGTATGCCCAACGGCGGGAGGAAATAACCGAAGATTTTAACAAGAAGAGGGCAACGGTATTTAAAATCCTTGATAAAAAGGCCAGGGAGAAGGGGTTTATCCTTCAGGCGACGCCGGTAGGAGTGGTTTTTGTACCGGCTGCCGACGGTGAGCCAATGAGCGAGGAGGCCTATAACAGTCTGGACACCAAGGAGAAAGAGGCACTAAAGAAGAAGCAGGATGAACTAACCGGCGAACTGAAGGAGCAGATAGCCAGGCTAACTACCGAGCAGAGCGCTATAGATAAGCAACTGGAGGATACCGACCGAGAGGTGGCCGGCTACTCCATCAGACAACTCTTTGAGAAGCTGCGGGAGAAGTATGGCCAGCTGCCGCAGGTGGTTGCTTACCTGAAGGAGGTGGAGCAGGATATCGTGGCCAACTTTGAGCAGTTCCGGGCTGAGCCCAAAGCCCAGGACGGAGACCCCCTGGCCTCCATGCGGGAGGTGGCGCAGAAACAGGCTTTGAGGAAATACGAGGTTAATCTTCTGGTGGACAACTCGGAGGTGAAGGGAGCGCCGGTGATTCTGGAGCTTAATCCTACCTTTAGCAACCTCTTGGGGCGTATTGAGAAGGAAGCCCAGTTCGGGGCTTTATCCACCGATTTCACCATGATTAAGGGCGGCTCTCTGCACCATGCCAACGGCGGCTACCTGGTGGTGAGAATCGAGGATATTCTGACCAATTTCCAATCCTGGGAGGGCTTGAAGAGAACCCTCCGTGATGGCAAGCTGGCTATTGAAGAGCTGGGTGAGCGGCTCGGCTACGTGGTGAGCAAGAGCCTGAGGCCGGAGCCTATACCGCTGGAGGTGAAGGTGGTGCTCATCGGGGAGCCCATGTTTTACTACATGTTATTGCGGCTGGACCTGGACTTCAAGGAGCTGTTTAAGGTAAAGGCTGATTTTGACAGCCGCATGGACCGGACAGCAGCCAACCTGAAAGACTACGCCGCTGTTATCTGCCGCATCTGTCACAGCGAAGGCTTAAAGCACCTGAGCAGCGGCGCTTTAGCTCAGATTATCGAGCATAGCTCGCGGCTGGCCGGCGATCAGAAAAAATTATCCGCCCTTTTTGCCGATATCGCCGATATTCTGCGTGAGGCCAGCTTCTGGGCGGAGGAAGATAAAGCCAAGCATATCGAAGGCAGGCACGTGGATAAAGCCATAGAGGAGAAGGTGTACCGTTCCAACCTCATCCAGCAGCGCATCAATGAGATGATAGATGACGGCGTGATTATGATTGATGCCCAGGGGGAAAAGGTGGGGCAGGTGAACGGTCTGGCGGTGATAGACCTGGGCGATTTTGCCTTTGGCCGCCCCAGCCGGATAACCGCCAGCGTGGGCGTGGGACGGGGGGGGCTGATTGATATTGAGCGGGAAGCTAAGCTGGGGGGACGCCTGCATACCAAGGGAGTTATGATACTTAACGGCTATATAACCGACAGGTATGTTGGGGATATTCCGCTGTCCCTTTCGGCGCGGCTGGTCTTTGAGCAGAGCTACGATGAGGTGGATGGGGACAGCGCCTCCAGCACCGAGCTTTACGCTATCCTTTCCCGCCTGGCCGATGTGCCCATAAAGCAGGGCATTGCCGTCACCGGCTCGGTGAACCAGAAGGGGGAGGTACAGGCTATCGGGGGCATAAACGAGAAGATTGAGGGTTTCTTTGAGGTCTGCCGGGCCAAGGGCTTAAACGGGGAGCAGGGGGTGCTCATCCCCGCCTCCAACGTCAGGAATTTGATGCTGAAAGAAGAGGTGGCGGCGGCGGTTAAAGAGGGCAAGTTCCATGTCTACCCGGTTAGCACCATCGACCAGGGAATAGAAGTGCTTACCGGGGTGAAGGCGGGTAAGCGCCTTAAGGGCGGCAGCTTTGAGGCTGGTTCCATTAACGACCTGGTGCAGAAGCGCCTGGCCTCTCTGGCGGAAAAGCTGAGGGATTTTACCAGGGGCGAGGAGAAGGAGGGGAAGGCTAAGGCTAAGGGTGGCGGCAACTCAAAGGAGTGAATCGGCACTCAGTTGATTTTCTCTCTCCTGCCATTGATAATTCGGTATTGTCCCAGGTAGCTTGCTTGCATAAAGGTCTGCTCGAAGTCGGGGGCGCTGGCCAGCTCGATATAGCGGACGCGGGAGGTGAGCGCCCGGGCTTGAGCCCGCTGTTTTAGGGAAATCAGTGCCAGCTTGGCGCCCATGCCGGCGGCGTTACCAGCTTGAAGGAAGCGGGCTAGCGGCAGTGAGGGCAGCATGCCGATTTCTATGGCGCTGGCGACATTTATGTAGGTGCCGAAGGCGCCGGCAATGATTACCTGCTTTATCTCTTTTTCCGATACGCCGCTTGCCTCCATGAGCGCCTGGATACCACTGCGAATGGCTCCCTTAGCCAGTTGCAGTTCCCTAATATCCTTCTGGGTGATGGTGATGGCCGGTTGTCCGTTCCGTTCCTCTTTGCTGACCAGTATAAACTCACGTTTTTTCTGATAGGTGCGTACACGGGGGTGGTCGGCGTTTAGCCGGCCGCCTTCGTCGACGGCTTTAGCTAGATAAAGCTGGGCCAGGGCATCGAGAATCCCGGAGCCGCAGATGCCCACCGCCGGCGCTTCGCCTATGGTTTGGTACTGGATTTTATCGCCGGTTATCTGCAGGCGCTCGATAGCTCCTTCCGCCGCCCGCATACCATACTTGATATGGCCGCCTTCAAAAGCGGGGCCGGAGGCGCAGGAGGTGGTTACTATCTTGCCTTCATGGATTAAGGAGACTTCGGTATTGGTGCCGATGTCCAGAGCCACTATGGGGCCTTTTTTCTGCCCGACTCCGGTGGCCAGTAGCATGGCGACGTGGTCGGCGCCGACGAAGCCGGCGAGGTTGGGCAGGAGGTGGACGTAGGCGCCGGGAGCAAAGTCTAAGCCTAAGTTGCGAGCCTTGATGTCCAGAGCCCGGCTGACCGCCGGAATAAAGGGAGCCAGAGCCAGCTGCCTTACCGGCAGACCGAGGAGTAGGTGGTGCATGGCGGTATTGCCGACGACCACCGCCTCGACGATTTCCTCGATATTGGCGCCGACCTCGGCGCAGAGGTCGGCGCCCAGCTGGCTGATGGCTTCCGCCGCCAGCTTCTGTATTTGGGCCTGCTCTTCCGCTGAATGCACCGCACCGTTAATGCGGCTGATGATGTCCTCCCCGTGGCTTATCTGGGGGTTCATCACCCCCTTGGCGGCTAAAGTCTTGCCGTCGTTCAAATTCATAAGGTAGCCGGCAATCTTGGTGGTGCCCAGGTCTATGGCTAATCCCAGGGGGTGGCTTTTGGGGGGCAGGAGGGCTATCACCTGGTAGTTGCGGACGGCCGCCTGGCACTGCCATTTCCAGGACCTTAGCTGGTTGGAGAGGAGGCGCAGGGCGCCGATATCAACCTTGTTACAGTTTAGCTTATGTTTCT
Organism: Deltaproteobacteria bacterium; assembly: GCA_013202445.1. Lineage (GTDB taxonomy): Bacteria > Chloroflexota > Dehalococcoidia > Dehalococcoidales > BS750m-G39 > JABMRW01. Next base: position 4,199 of record JABMRW010000036.1, read on the forward strand.
GGTTGAGTGTCTGGAGAAGGTTATCGGCATCGGCCTGCGGCGCTTCCAGTGAGGGTATAGCCAGTTTAAGGGGGTAGGCCCGGACCGAAGCTTGAGGGCTAACCGTTACCTCCTGTCCCTCCACCTGGAGGCGCTGGGGGGTGGTCATTGATTCAGCGGGCACGTGTACCTTGACATTACTGCGGGGGTAGGTCTGGCAGGCGAGGCGCCAGCCTGCCTTTAGTTCCTGGGGGGAGAAGGTCTCCAGTTCGCTGGGTGTCGGCTTGGAGACGGTGCCGCTTAAGACCTGCACCTTGCAGGAGTGGCAGATCCCTTTGCCGTTGCATATGCTGCTGATACCAACGCCCAGCTGGCGGGCGCAGGCCAGGAGGGATTCTTTTTTCTGGCAGCCCCCTCTTCTACCTACCGGCTCAAAATCAACGCTGCAAGCTGTCATGATTTACCCCTTGTATTTTGTAAGGGCAGGTTTTTCTGAGGCTGCAGCGTGCGCAAACTTCGGCCTGCGTCCACCTTGTCATCTTGGGGCCGACACCGATGACCATGGAGGTTGATTTGCGGGGAACCAGTATTCCCGAAGGGGTCAGGCTCACGCCGATTTCATGGGCTTTAGACAGCTCCACTAAATTCCACTGCTCGGACATGGGAAAACCGGGCATACCCGGGTTAACCGGGCTGCTTATCTCGTAGCCTCGCGGGGCAACCTCACCGGCGATAATCCTGAGGATTTTTGGAACCAGCGTGTCTACGGCGGCGCTGCCAATGCCATCCAGGAGCATGCCGCGCAGAGCCTCGCCTTTTTTAGTGTAGTCGCTTGCCTGTTTTTCCAGTTTGGGGCCGATGGTGCAGATGAGAACGACAAGCTCTTTCGCTTCGGGTAAGATGGCCGGTAGTGCCGGGCCGTGTATCGCTTTATCACCCTCCAGCGATATCTGACTGCCGTTCATCCCGCTTACCGGATAGTATTCATAGGCCGCCGCCGGCTCCAGGAGGTGGGCACTATCCGTACTGGCCAGTTGCTCGTCAATCAGGCGCTGTATCTCAGGTCTGACCTTAGCCTTTCCTCCCAGTCCCTGCCGGCGTAGCACTGCCCCGGTCTTAAGGCTTAAGGGGATATCACGGATTACCGGCATATTTCCTTCCCGTTAGAGTGCCTATCTTTTGTAGACGCCGTATTCCTTGACGGTATCAACTATCGCCTTGAGATTCTCCCACTTCACCTCATCGAAGAAGGCCCCGTTGGCCATGATATAGCCGCCGCCTTTGCCGCAGATATCAATAAGCCTCTTGGTGTGGGCTATGGCGTCCTGGGTGGTACCTACGGCCAGCAAATCCATGGGCATGTTGCCGGCAACGCAGGCAATGCCGTCCAGTGCTTCCTTGGCTTTAGCCATATCGGTTTGGTCGAACAACCATGCCGTCTTGCCTTTAGGTAAGTCCTGGATAACCTCCAGACGCGAGTTGTAGCCCCCCTCAGCCCAAATAAACGGGACGCAGCCCTCATCAACCAGGCCCATGATGACCTTTCTGAGGGTAGGCCAGTAGAATTTCTTGAACTGGGCATCGGAGAGGAAGCCGTCGGCACCCTTATGCAGGGGCATAACAATCAGGGGATTTCCGGCCATCTTAGCCGCGTCTACCCCAAGCTGAATAAACATTGGCGTTAGGACTTCCATGGCCTGGAGGAGCTTATCGGGCTGGCGGTACATATCCAGCATTATCCCCTTAGTTCCCCTGAGGGTGTCGCCAATCACGTCAAAGGGTGCTTTGGTAGGACCAGCTTGGTGGGCGGGAAAGCCTAACGCCGGCATCTCCTGGTCGAAGCCACCCACGACTTGTATCCATTTCAGGGCTTCGTCCCCGGATTCAAGAAGAGCCTGATAGGCGGCTTTAACGGGGGGCGTACCATAGTGGAAAAATGGAACGCTAACACCGTACATTTCGGTCAGGCAGGAGAGGTGAGGGAGCGTCGCGATGGGCTCCAGGGCTCCGAATACACGCGACGGCCAGATGTAGTAGAAGAAATACAACGGGTTATTAATCAAGATATCATATTCATCCGCCTTCATGTAGTCGCCTTCGATGGCCTGATAGGTGGTTTTATTAGAGACCCCATGGCCGGGCCACTTGTATAGCTTGAAGTCAAGAGTCTCAAGGAACTTCCCCGGGCTGGGCACTGCACAGCCGCCGTGCGAATCGGGCTGAAAGTCCAGAGAGAATTTTTTCCAGGCCGGTGCGATTTTGTCATAGTTATACATGACATCGTAGGGGGTTAACCCGGAATAGAAAGCGGGGGCAAAGCTGGGAATCAGCAAGACCGGCACCCTGTCCGGCTTTTTCTTGAGTTGTATGGCGTCTTTTATCCTGGTGGTTCTCTCCTTGTACAGCTTCTCGGCCTGGGGGCTCTGGAATTTTAGGTCTTTCCCCTGCGGGTCTTTTGGCGAAAGCCACTGGTTAAACAGCTCCTCCTGCTTTTCTTCGGGCGTTAGCTCTTCCCATTTCTTTTCCACTTTTTATCTCCTTTTTCGTTTTTTGTTGTGGAGATGCTTATTTACCTCTTATCCATCCTTGGGCCAGTGTTACCGCTGCCATAGCGTCTTTGCCGTAGGCATCAGCGCCGGTATACTTTCTTATCTCATCGCTCATCTGGCCGCCGCCAATCATGATTTTCAC
>JABMRW010000037.1 GCA_013202445.1 Deltaproteobacteria bacterium
CCTCCTCTGCCTGCTTGCGCTCGGTGATGTCCTGTAAAATACCGACTAAGCTAACGGCCTTGCCATCCTGCTTCTCGGTGAGGCTGATAGAAGAGAGGGCAACGTATCCTTTCTTGGTTTTAAAACGATATTCAGCGGTGGCTCTATCTTTCCCCATAGCTTCTTGAAGAGTGGATAGAATTTCATCTCTGTCATCAGGGTGTATTCTTTCTGCCCAGCCATCAGCATCAACCTTGGCGAATTCTTCTTCCGTATAACCAGTAATCTCTTCAATCGCACCACCCCACTCTATCTTACCAGTAGCAATATCGTAATTAAATGTAAGTGCCTTTGCTGCTTCGATGGCAGCTGATGCTTGTCTTTCACTTTTATTGAGCGCCTCCTCTATCTGTTTGCGCTCGGTGATGTCGTGTTGCATTACCAGAATACGTCGCTTCCCGCCTACTCTCAGCAGACCAATATGAAGCTCGATCCAACCAGTGGTTCCGTCCTTACGTTGATAGGTGGTCTCAAACGGTTTGGGTGTTTTCCCTCTCACGATAGAATTGAAAACACGAATGTATGTTGGGATGTCTTTAGCTCGAATTGACGCTATCTTTGAAAAGTGCTTGCCGGTGAATTCACCTTCAGCATAGCTTCCCATATTGTAAACAGCAGGGTTACAGTGTAAAATCACACCCTTCATATCCAGCATTGTCACGCCAATTGGCATAAGATCGAACAGCAGTTGGTAGTCTTCCTCTGACACCGACTGTATTTTTTCAGCCTGCTTGTGCTCGTTGATGTTCCGGATAATTACTTCATCGGCAGCACGTCCATCGTATTCGGTCAGGGCGGCATTTATTTCGATATCCCGGATTTCTCCATCCTTGGTTATTGCCTTAATCTCGTAAACGGCGGGCACCTTTTTGCCGGCTAGCCTGGCCTGGTACCTTGCCACGGTCAGTTTCTGGGATTCGGGGGTGAGCAGTTTGGTAAAGGGCATGCCCAGCAGTTCTTCTTTATCGTAGCCGGATATGCGGGCCAGGGCGGTATTTACCAGCTTGAAAACACCGTCCTGGATGATGGCTATGCCGTCGGCGGCATGCTCAATAAGGTTGAAATACTTGTCTCCGGCTAATCCTTCCGGGTTATCTTTCCTTTTGGTTGCTATCGTCATCTCTGGGTTGCCTCCCCCTTGCCTGTATTTTCAGGGTAATGGCGGGTAATGGCTTGACACCCGCCGAAACTGTTAGGCCCTGGTTTAGGAGGCGGCTACGCAGAGGGCTGTGGCGTATTGCCTGGCTTTGTCCAGTAAGTCCTCCGGGTTGAATGGCTTGGTTATGTAGGCGGTGGCGCCCATCTCCTGGCTGAGCTGGCGGTTGAGTTCGTGACCGACGCCGGTGAGCATGACCACGGGGATGTCCTTGGTTAGCTCGTTATTCTTGATGGCGTAGCAGGCGGCGTAGCCGTCCAGCTTTGGCATAAGGATGTCCATCAGGACCAGGTCTGGTTGCTGGGTGCGGGTTGTGCTTACCGCTTCTTCACCGTTGCTGGCTTCCAGGACGGTGAATTCTGGTTCGAGGATATCCTTTACCAGCAGTCTGATGTAGAGTTCGTCATCGGCAACTAGGATTTTCTGCTTGTCGTTCATTGTTCTGTCTCCCTTCCTGTATTTTGCCGCTTATTGCGGTGAGATTTTTTTATCTATTAATAGAATAGTGCGCGCGAAGTCAAAAACTCATAAAATCGGGATAAGATGCTCATAAGGAAAGGGTCAGAAAAACATCAACGCCGCCTGTTTTTATAGGCGGCGTTGGTTTGGGGAGGGGGGAGTATGTGTCTAGCTCTGGGCGGTTATCCTTCTGTTGAACATATAGCCGAAGCCGGGGCGGTTGAGTATATACCGGGGTTGCGCCGGGTCTGGTTCCAGCTTGCGGCGCAGTTGCCAGATGCAGGTGCGTAGCAGGTCGACGTCATCAACGTATTCCTGCCCCCACACCTGGCTGAGGATTTCCTTGGGTTTGATGAAGCGGCCGGCTTTGGTTAGCAGGTAGTGCACCAGGTTGAATTCGGTGGGCGTTAGCCTTACCTCTTCCCCGTCCTTTAAGACTCTCTGCTCGGACAGATTTATCTTAAGCAGGTGGTCGGCGAATTCTACCTGGTCCCGGGCCTGGTACAGCTCGGCACGGCGGAAGATGGCCTGTACCCTGGCGGATAGCTCGGCCATCCCTACCGGCTTGGTGCAGTAGTCATCGGCACCGTGGTTGAGTGCCTGCACGATGTCGTCTTCACTTTCCTTGATGGTTAGCATGATTATGGGGACCTTGGATACCTGGCGGATGCGCTGCAGGACCTCCCAGCCGTCTATATCGGGCAGGACGATATCCAGTATGACCAGGTCCGGCTTTTCGCTGCGAACCATGGAGATGCCGTCATAGCCTTTGTGGGCTTTGAGAACCTCCACCTCAATCAGGCTCAGGTTGTGCTCGATGAGCCTGGCCAGCAGAACGTCATCATCAATGACCAGCACCCTTTTTGCTTTTTGTTTAGTTTCCTGTATCAAGGTATCTCCTTACCGTGCTGATGAACTTTTCAACGTTGATGGGTTTGGAGATGTAGTCGTTGCAGCCGGTTTTTAGTATTTTTTCCCGGTCCCCTTTCATGGCGCAGGCCGTCAGCGCCAGGATGGTGGTGTCTCTGGTTATATCCTTGGCTCTGATTATCCTGACCAGTGTCATGCCATCGATATCAGGTAGTTGCACATCCATCAGGATGAGGTCTGGAAGATTGGTTTTAATCTGGTTTAGTGCCTCCTGCCCGGTGGTGGCCCCGACCACGGTATACCCTTGTGATTCCAGGATATGCTGGGCCAGCCTCATGTTCATGGGGTCGTCTTCCACCAGCAATATCGTCTTATTGGGCATCTGGTTCCCTCCCGTTTTTGGTAAGGGGGATGGTAAAGGTGAAGGTGCTGCCGCCGCCGGGCTCGCTTATAATCCAGATGCTGCCGCCGTGAAGCTCCACCAGCCTCTTGGCTATTGACAGGCCGAGCCCCACCCCCGTGGCGTTGTCTCCGGGGTTCTTCTTTACCTGGCCGAACTCTTCGAATATTTTTTGCTGGTCCGGGGGGCTTATGCCGATACCGTTGTCAATGACCGAGCATTGTAGCAGGTGGGGGTTTTCCATCTGGCAGGCTACCTTTATCTTACCCCTGCTGGGGGTGAACTTGTGGGCGTTGGAGAGAAGGTTGAGGAAAATCTGCCTCATTTTGGGCTCATCGGCAAATATCGTATTTACGCCATCGCCTATTTCTATGGTCAGGGCCTGTTTCTTGGTGGTGAATATGGGTAGAACGGTTATTTTGACGTCCTCAAGCAGGACTTTAAAATTAAATTCTCTGGGCTCCAGGGTGAGCTTGCCCGCTTCTATCTTGGAGAGGTCTAGTATACTGTCAATGAGGTGGAGGAGATGCTCGGCGCTGATATGGATGTAGCCGAGGAATTCCTCGTGGGTGGCCCGGTCGGCCGGCGACATTTTCTTGGAAAGTAACACCTCGGAGAAACCTATAATGGAGTTTAAGGGGGTGCGCAGCTCGTGGCTCATTCTGGCGGTGAAATCGGATTTTGCCCGGCTTACCTGTTCCAGTGCCCGGTTGGCTTCCTCCATGCGTTTGTTGGACTGCTGCAGGCTTTCCACCAGCTCCCGGTTCTCACTGAGCAGGCGCTGCTCCCTGAGGGCGTTCTTGAGCGTGGTCTCCAGCTCACTCATCGTTACAGGCTTGAGGATGTAGGCGTAGGCTCCTTCGTTAATGGCGTTGACCGCCGTTTCAATGCTGGCGTGGCCGGTTATCATGATTACCGCCGTCTCCGGGTTAAGTTCCTTGGCCGTTTCCAGTATCTCCAGCCCGCTGATATCGGGCAGTTTGATATCGGCGATGACGATGTTGAACCCCCGTTTCCTGATTAGCGCCAGCGCTTCCTTGCCGTTGGTGGCGGTGGACACCTGGTAGCCCATGTCTTCCAGGTTGGCCGACAGGGTTTTGAGCGTGTTAAGCTCGTCATCGGTGACCAATATTTTCGGTGACGTGAGCATGGGTTGGCTACTCCTTTACCGTGATTTTCTGGGAAATTTCGCCGACCACGGTTAGTATCTTTTCCACATCAAACGGTTTGTAGATGCAGGTGTAGGCGCCGTGAGAGACGGCTCTCCTTACCAGCTCTTCCTCGGAGTAGCCGGTCATCATAATCACGGCGGCTTCCGGGTCTATTACTTTTACCTCCTCGAAGATCTGGGCGCCATCGAAATCAGGCAGCCTGATATCCAGAAATATGATGTCAAAGTGTTTTTCTTTTACCTGGGTCAGAGCGTCATAGCCGCTTTCGGCGGCAAACACCCGGTAGCCCCTTTCTTCCAGGATAGATTTGAGGGTTTCCCGGTCGGCAAAGTAGTCGTCCACCACCAGAATCAGCGTCCGGTGCAGGGCGGATTCTATGATGCTTACCACGTGCTCCATGTCAAAAGGTTTGTAGACCACGGTGTAGGCGCCTTCTTCCAGGGCTTCCCGTACCAGGTCTTCCACGGAGTAGGCGGTCATCATTATCACCGCGGCGTGGGGGTTGGTCTTCTTCACTTCGCGGAAGGTTTGCACCCCGTTAATCCCCGGCATCTTTATGTCCATGAAGACGAGGTCAAAGGGAAACTGCTTGGCCGCCTCAATAGCCTGGTAGCCGTTCTCGGCGAGGACTACGTTGTGCCCTTCGTCTTCCAGTATCCCGCCCAGAGTGAGCCGGCTGCTCTTGAGGTCATCAACTACTAAGACGTTGATCTTGTCCATCGTTTCCCCTCTTGGTTATAGCGCTGGTTTCTAGAATCTTCTGGGTGGGGAGGGAGAGGGTAAAGGTGGTCCCCTCTCCCTCCTTGCTCTTTACCTGGATGTCACCTTCGTGGTGCTCTATGATGGTTTTGCATACTGAAAGCCCGAGGCCGACCCCCTTGGCCTTGGTGGTGAAGAGGGGGTCAAATATCTTCTTTTTAACCGAGTCGGGGATGCCGCCACCGGTATCGATGAACTCCACATCGACACATTTGCCGTTGTCGCTGGCCCGGATTTCGAGGCGGCCGCCTTCCGGCATTGCCTGCAGGGCGTTGAGGATGATATTGAGAAATGCCTGCTTAATCTGGTCGCCGTCTACCATCACCATGGGGAGGTTGTTGTTTATATCCTTGATTAGCTCCACGTTTTCCGGTACGGGGGTGTACCTGAGGGCGTCCTCAATTATCCCGGCGATGTTGGCTGGCGCTACCGTTGGCTTGGCTACCCGGGAGAAGCCGAGGAGGTCGGTTATCACCTTGTTGGCTGAATTAACCTCCTCTTCGATAATGCTTAAGAATTCCATTACCCGCGGTTCCGTATTTGGCAGGTCGGTGTTGGTTATCCGCCTTCGTATGTAGAAGCTGGCGTTCTTGATTGCCCCCAGCGGATTGCGCAGCTCGTGGCCAACCCCGCTAGCCAGCTGGCCGATAGCCGCCAGCTTCTCCGAGCGGATTAGCTGTTCCTGTGTTTCCAGGAGTTTATCGTTGGCGGCTTGGAGTTCCTCGTTGCTGGAGCGCAGTTCCTCTTTGGTGGCCCTGAGTTCCTCGGAGCGCTTCTTTAGCGCGGAAAAGGCGTTGTTTATACTTTCTCCGAAGAGCCATGACATACAGGCCAGTACAAACGATATCATTACTGCTGTTGCTACTACTCCCCACCCCAGGCCTGTTTCTTCAGAGACTGTAAAGGCGGTTCTACCACCCATAAATACTACGAATAATAGTAAAACGACGAAGCCGCTCAGGAAAAGGTATACGGCGGCGTAGAATCTCCCGGAGCGGGCTAGCCAGTAGCCTATGCCAGAGACGACCAGTGCGGCGACAAAAGAAATAAGACCGGATATCCATGATTGCATTCCTGTAGCGAGGACATAAACCAGGAATATTCCTAATGCCCCCATAAGAACCCATATCAGACTGTTGAGTAAGCGTGTCCTCCGATTCAGTTCAGACTGCTCATTGCTTTCATTCAGTGTTCCCTCTGCCTTCCGGCGCCTGGTAGTATTCAGGGAGGGTATTTTACTGGCTGCCTTTACTTTTTCCGGCATTGCCTTCCTCCTATACTTTTTTGTATATTTTTGCCTTGGCATTGATGCACTCCAGCCTGGAGCGAAGGGTATCTGGGGGCGTTTCTACTTCGCCTAAAACCAGATAGCCGGGGGTGGTCAGCGAGTCGTAGACGAGGTTTAAGACCTTCTCCTGGAGCTGCCTCTGCAGGTATATCAGGATGTTGCAGCAGAAGGCGCAGTCTATGGCGGTGAAGGGTGGGGGAGTGGCTAAGGTCAGGTCGAAATAGGAGAAGCTGACCATATGTCTGATGTTGCTGTTGACCGTATAGCCTTCGCCGTTGCGGCTGAAGTGATTGGCCAGGGTGGGTGGGGGGAGGCTCTCCACCTCTTTTGGGAGGTATATTCCCGCCTCCGCCTCGGCCAGAGCCTGGCGGTTGATATCGGAGGCATGGATTGATATATCAAACTCGGCTAGCTGGCTGCCCAGGAAATCAGCCAGCATGATGGCTATGGAGTACGGCTCTTCACCACGGGCGCAGGCGGCGCTCCAGAGGCTTAAGCTACGTTCTCCCCGTTTTATTTTGTGTGCCACCAGCCTGGGTAGCACCAGCCTGGCTACCTGCTGAAAGGTTTGACTGCTGCGGAAGAAGCCGCTTACCTTTATGGTGAGGTCATCGGCCAGGTTCTTGTATTCTTCCGGGTGGCTTTCCAGAAAGTGCGTGTATTCTTCGTAGCTGGTTGCCCCGGTGGCGTATAACCGCCGCTGAAGGCGGCGGGTTACCGTCCCGCGCTTGTAATCGCGGAAATCGTAGCCCCCACCCCTGTATACCTTTTCCAGGAGGAGGCCCAGAGCTTTACCGTTGTTTTTGGAGCTGGCGTTTCCCATATTGCAGTAATACCCCCGGCAGGGTTTGCCCATATTGTACCATAAAAGCGAAAAAAATGCCAGTAGTCACTTGAGCAAAATGAAATATTTGCCTAAAATGAGTTCAAAAACGGGGGTTTAGCGGGTATCTATTGGACAATTAGGCGGGTTTTAGTGGACAGGAGGCGTCATGGGGTGGGGTAAAATTGGCCTTTGCGGGTGGTGGGGGCAGAGCCTATCGCGGGAATATGCATCTGCCCTCTTTCCACCAGCAACATGAAGGAAAGCAAGTTAATTCCAGGGGGCACTGGCTAACTTGGGTGAGGACTTCTTTTACTATCTCCGGCCAGCGGCCGAATTCACGGTTGATTTTGTCCTTCACCAGCTCAAGAGCTTCATCGGTTACCCGCTCCTCGGGTATTTTTAGTTCTCGGGCGCAGGCCAGGACCTCGCCCTTGGTCAGTATGAAGATAATGTCTTTCTGATTGTTCTTTAACATTTTTATCAGTCCTTTGATTTGGCGATGCTTTTTATCAGGGTGAGGATGACGAGCGCGAGACGCTGTATATCGATAGGCTCCTGTGACAGGGCTCGGGCTACAATGGGGTCCAGCTGGGTAAAACTATCGGCCGCTTGCCGTTCGGCCACTGTGGGGGGCTGGGGGGTAAAGTAGCCGGCCAGGGCGAATAGTTCGCTCTCCCCGAAGCCCAGGTGGCGGGCGATGTGGCGCAGGACGTGGGCGGAGGGGAAGCGCTCTCCTCTCTCTATGCGGCCGATGTGGGACGAAGATACCCCGGAGCTATTGGCAAGCTTCCTTAGCGTTAGTCCGGAGAGAAGTCTCTGCTGTTTGATTATTCTGCCTAGATTCTGGCTGTTGCCGTCTTTGTTTCTTTCCACCTTTGTTTCCTCCTTGGCTTGGCTTGGGTTATCTTCCGGCACAGGCCCACTGGCGGCGGCGCAGGATGGCCTTCATTCTGGCTACCAGCTCGGCCTGGCTTACCGGTTTTGCCAGGTAGAGGTCGGCGCCGGCGTTTATCGCTCTTACCCAGCCCCGGGAACGGGTTATGGTGCCCAGCATGAGAACCGGAACGTCAACTGCCCGGCGTAGCTGGCGGCAGGCTTTAAAGCTATCTTCTGCCAGCTCTTCCCCGAGAATAATCAGGTCGGGTCTTAGCTCACTTAATCTGGACAGCGCCTCAGAGTGGTCGGGGAGGGTGGTGACTTCGAAGCCCTCTTCGGATAAGGTTGAGACGCTTATCTCGTCCGGGGTGAGGCCACTTTTGTCGATAATCAGCAGGTTGTATTTGAGTTCTTCGGTCAACTTATTCTCCATTAAAGTTGTTATATTTTTATTTTAGAGTAATGAGATTAATTGCCCATAAAATTGGTGTAAAAATTCCGTTATAATTTCCCGCTGGCAAGTGATGGTTACTTTAAGAGCCCTTTGGTAAGGTTAAGTTGACAGCAGGCAATTTATGTGCTATTATGTGGACAAGTGTCAACAAAGGTTTATTGTGGATAGGTTTAATTTAGGGTTTTCTGCGCCTTTTTGATGCTTTTCAATCTTCTTCGTTTTAGGACAGAGAATTGGAACAGGTTGGTGAAATACAGGTAGAGCGGGTTATGGAGTTAGAAGCCCTGCGCCGGCGTGTGGCTGAGATTGAGAGCATGGAGGCTGAGCAGAGGCGGGCCGAGGAGCAACTTATTATCACTGACCGGCTGGCCTCCATCGGTGAGCTGGCATCGGGTATTGCCCATGAGCTTAATAACCCGCTGACCAGTGTTATAGGTTTCGCTCAACTGCTTTTGGCAAAAGATATCCCTGATGAGATTAAAGAAGATGTAGAAATTATCTATAGTGAGGCCCGGCGTGCCGCCGATGTTATGAAGAACCTGCTTATCTTTGCCCGCAAACATTCACCGGCGAAACAGCTGATAAATATAAACGAAGTGATTGAAAAGGTGCTGGCATTGCGTGCCTATGAGCATAAGGTGGAGAACATCCAGGTAGTTAGCCATTTGGCTCCTGACCTGCCGCTGACCATGGCTGACTGTTTTCAACTGCAGCAGGTGTTTCTCAATATCGTTATAAACGCCGAGCATTTTATGCGCCGGGAGTCACAGAGGGGTACCTTGACTATCACTACCCGGCGTGTAGGCAACATTATCAGGGCCTACTTTATCGATGACGGCCCCGGGATTGCCAGGGGGAACCTGGGGCGTTTGTTTGACCCCTTTTTCACCACCAAGGAGGTGGGGGAGGGGACGGGCTTAGGCCTGAGTATCTGCCACGGGATAATAATCGAGCACAGGGGCAGGATATATGCTCAAAGCGAACCGGGTAAAGGGGCTACCTTTATCGTGGAACTGCCGGTACCGGTAAATAATAAGTGCCAAGGAGGAATCAATGAGTAACTCCAGTGGCGTCAAGGGGAAAATCTTATCGGTTGAGGATGAGCCGAGCATCAGGCAGGTCTGCCGCCGCACTCTCACCAGCCAGGGGTATCAGGTGGACTTTGCTCAAAATGGGGTGGTGGCGGAAAGTATGTTGATGAAGGGAGACTATGACCTGCTTCTGGTTGATATCAAGACTCCGGTAATGGATGGGAAGCAGCTTTATCGCTATATAAAGAAAAGATACCCGGAGCTGGCTGACAGGGTGATATTCACTACCGGAGATGTGGCTAGTGATGATACCCGGAGTTTTCTGGAGCGGACGGCCCGTCCGTTTTTGCTGAAACCGTTTTCTCCGGATGAGCTTAGAGCTCTGGTCAGGGAGAGCTTGAAGCGATGGCAGGGTGTCTAGTATAGGGGTTGGGCAGCAATGGCGGAAAAGCAGGAAGTTATATTAATAGTTGACGACGAGATGGTAGTCAGGCGGGTCCTATCCGAGAAGGTGGGGTTGGCCGGCTACCGGTGTGAGCAGGCGAGCACCGCCGATGAGGCTCTGGCCAGGATAAAAAGTACCGCCGTGCAGCTGGCAATTCTGGATATCAAGATGCCGGGTAAGTCGGGAGTTGAGCTGCTTTCGGAGATAAAGGCGGCCCACCCAGATATAGCCGTAATAATGGCTACGGCGGTTATCGATATCAATACCGCTATCGAGTGCCTTAAGCAGGGGGCCTATGATTATATCACCAAGCCGTTTAACCTGGATGAGGTGCTGCTGAGTGTGGAGAGGGCTCTGGAGAGAAGAAGGCTGGAGCAGGAAAATAGAGACTATCAGCTGCACCTGGAGTAGAAGGTTGGCGAGCAGGCGCGGAAAATCCGCGCCGCCTTTCTTAATGCCGTAACGGCGCTGGTCTACGCCCTGGAAGCTAAGGATAAGTATACCAGCGGCCATTCTCAGCGGGTGGCTAATATATCGGTGGCTATCGCCGCCGAACTGGGCTTCTCCAAGCCGGAAATTGAGCAAATAAGGCTGGCTGGCTTAATTCACGATATCGGCAAAATTGGGGTGAGGGAGGCGGTCTTGAATAAGCCGGGTAAGGTAAACGATGAGGAGTATCGGCATATACTGTCCCATTCTAGCATTGGTGAACACATCCTGACGCCTATCGTCGAGGACGAGGCAATCTTGAAGGCGGTGAGGCATCACCATGAGCGCTATGACGGCACCGGTTATCCTGACGGATTGGCTGGTGAGCAGATACCGCTGGCCGCCCGCATACTGGCGGTGGCTGATACCTATGATGCCATTATCTCCGGCCGTCCCTACCGTAAGGCGGAGGGTATCCAGACTGCCTGCGATGAGATAAAACGCTACCGGGGCAGCCAGTTTGACTCTAAAGTGGTTGATGCCTTTATCCGCGCCAGAAAATCGGCTGACCTGGTTGACGCCGGTAGTTCCAAGATTTAAAGGGCATTGACCCCGCCCCTCTTTTTAAGTTTCGTTTTTATTCCCAACCCACCTGCCCTATAGAGGCTACGCCTCTCCCTCACTTTGGGGGTAAGGTATTGTCCCCACCCTCACCCCTTTTTAACGGTTCTTTTTCTTCCCACCCA
>JABMRW010000038.1 GCA_013202445.1 Deltaproteobacteria bacterium
AAGAAATTGATAGAAGTATCACTTCTGTAGGGTGGGAGGGTGGGAAATAAAACGCACTCTAAAAATCAGGCTAGACCTCCCCTCATCCCCCACCCAACCAGGCGAGGGATTAAGGACGCAGCCCTGTAGGGTGGGTCAGGGTGGGAAGAAAGACTTACGTTAAGAAAGGGGCGGGGAGGGTTTGTCTTAAGCCTATTGGCAATGTTATATTATAGTTGTGGACAAAAAGCTAAAAGAAATCCTCTCCAGCCGCCCCAAAAAGCGCATCACCGATGATAAGCTGGTGCCCTCAGCGGTGCTGCTGCCCATCTACTATAAGGAAGGGGAGATACATATCCTGTTCACCCGGCGGACGGAGAATGTCAGGGAGCACAAGCGGCAGATATCCTTCCCCGGCGGCGCCCGCCAGGGCGGCGAAAGCCTGCTCCAGACCGCCCTGCGCGAGAGCACCGAGGAAATAGGTTTAGCCCCGGATAAGGTTCAGATACTGGGGGAGATGGATGATGAGGTGACGTTGGACTCAAACTATGCTGTCACCCCCTTTGTCGGCGTCGTTCCCTGGCCCTATGATTTCAAGGTGGACGGCTGGGAGACCGACGAGATAATCGAAGCCCCCCTTCCGGCGCTGCTGGATGAAGAATCCTGGCATCACAAGACCGAGGTCGTCGCCGGCAGAAAGGTCACCTCATACTTCTATCACTACCGGAACGACGTGATCTGGGGAGCCACCGCCCGCATACTGCACCAGTTCCTGGATATCTTTGTCCAGGCGGTGAAAAGCTAAGCCGCCACCCTCAGCATCTTTATACTAATTTGTTAACTTTCCTCGTAAATTATTGACATATCTCTTAATATCGTCTATAATACCCCTGTAGGTGTATTAGAGATGGCAGGCAAGGACTACTATAAGATATTAGGGGTTGACCGCAATGCCACTGAGCGTGAACTCAAGCAGGCTTACCGCAAGCTGGCGCGCCGGTACCACCCCGATGTCAACCCCGGCGATAAATCGGCTGAGGGAACGTTCAAGCAGATAAACGAGGCTTACGAGGTCCTCTCCGATAAAGACAACCGCCAGAAGTACGATAAGTACGGCGACCAGTGGCAGTACGCCGAACAGTTTGAAAAGGCACAGCGCCAGCAGGCGCCGGGCCGGGATTTCAGCCAGGGCGGCCGCCGGGTTTACTATGGCGAGGGCGATTTCGGCAGCCTCTTTGACGACCTGCTGGGCGGCTTTCGTTCCGACCGCGGGCAGGCCCAGCCTAGGCGGGCCCGGAGCCAGGAGCACCCGGTTGAAGTTTCCCTGGAGGAAGCCTACCGGGGGACGACGCGCACCCTAAGCTTTGCCGACGGCAAGCGCCTTGAGGTCAAGGTCCCCGCCGGGGTCAGGACCGGCTCTAGAGTCAGGCTGGCGGGCAAGGGCGCCCGGGGTGGCGACCTTTATTTAAAAGTTTCGGTCAAGCCCCACCCCACCTTCGAGCGCCGCGGCGACGACCTTCTGGTCGGGGTTTCGGTGCCGCTGGTGGTGGCCATGCTCGGCGGCGAGGTACAGGTGACCACCCTTAAAGGTAAAGTGGCCCTCAAGATTCCCCCCGAAACCCAGAACGGCCGCATCTTCCGCCTGGCCGGGCAGGGCATGCCCTACCTGGGCAACAAGTCCCGCGGCGACCTGATGGCCAGGGTTAGGGTGGTGCTGCCCACCAGGCTCTCGGCTGAGGAAAAGGAATTATTTAAACAGCTCGGCGAGCTGCGGCCCGCTTAAGGGGAGGTTATAAGCATGGATGATTTGGACCAAAAAGAACCACGGTATGTGATAAGTATCGCCGCCCGGATGGTGGGGGTGCGGACGCATACCCTGCGCTACTATGAGAAGGTCGGCATCGTCGGACCCTCCCGCTCGCGGGGCAATATCCGGCTCTATTCGGAAAGCGACATCGCCCAGCTGAGGCGGGTGAAGACGCTGATGGACGACCTGGGGGTCAATCTGGCCGGGGTTGAGGTTATTATGCGGATGATGCAGCGCATGCTGGAACTGCAAAGCCAGGTGCAGGAGCTGGAGGATGAGATGGAAGGAATAAGGGAAGATGGGACTTAATAACCTGCCGGCAAGGCGATAATTAAATCCTGGAGGGATGAGTTAGATTATGAAACAGGAAAGATTTACCGAACAGGCTCAGGAGGCCTTAGCCGCCTCCCAGGAGCTGGTTCGTCAGTACCACCACAGCCAGTGGGATGTGGAGCATATTTTGCTGGCGCTGCTCCAGCAGGAGCGCGGTCTGGTCGGCGATATCCTGCGGGAGCTTGGCGTTGACGTCGAGGCGGTCAAGCGTGAAATCGAGACCGCTCTGGAGAAGACGCCCAGAGTTACCTATGAAACGGGGCAGCTTTACGCCACCCCCCGCATCGCCAACTTGATAAAGACGGCCGGCGAGGAGGCCGACAGACTCAAGGACGAGTTCATCGGCACCGAGCACCTGCTCATCGCCATCGCCGGCGAGCAGAAGGGCGAAGCGGCGGCTATCTTAAAACGCCTGGGCGTTGACCAGGAGAAGGTCTATTCCGCCCTTCAGAAGCTGCGGGGCGGCCACCGCGTTACCGATGCCAGGGCGGAGAGCAAGTACCGCTCACTGGAAAAATACGGCCGCGACCTGACCGAGATGGCCCGCCGCGGCAAGCTGGACCCGGTGATAGGCCGTGACGACGAAATCAGGCGGGTGATGCAGGTGCTCACCCGGCGCACCAAGAACAACCCGGTCATTGTCGGCGAGGCTGGCGTGGGCAAGACGGCTATCGCCGAGGGGCTGGCGCAGAAGATTGCCGCCGATGACGTTCCCGATTCCCTCAAAGGCCGCAAGGTGGTGGCCCTGGACATGGGAGCCCTGGTCGCCGGCAGCAAGTTCCGCGGCGAATTTGAAGAACGGCTCAAGGCGGTCATGGACGAAGTACGGCAGGCGCAGGGAGAGGTAATCCTGTTTATTGATGAAATCCATACCGTGGTCGGCGCCGGCGCCGCCGAAGGCGCCATTGATGCC
Organism: Deltaproteobacteria bacterium; assembly: GCA_013202445.1. Lineage (GTDB taxonomy): Bacteria > Chloroflexota > Dehalococcoidia > Dehalococcoidales > BS750m-G39 > JABMRW01. The sequence goes on from JABMRW010000038.1 coordinate 3,033, forward strand.
AGCAACATGCTCAAGCCGGCGCTGGCTCACGGCGAATTGCAGTGTATCGGCGCCACCACTTCTGACGAATACCGCAAGTTCATTGAAAAGGACAAGGCGCTGGAGCGGCGTCTCCAGCCGGTCTTTCTCGGTGAGCCTACGGTTGAGGACACCATTGAGATGCTTAAGGGCCTCTGCCCCCGCTACGAGGCGCACCACAAGGTCAAGATTACCGATGAGGCTCTGGAGGCGGCGGCCAAGCTCAGCCAGCGCTATATCTCGGATAGGCAGCTGCCCGATAAGGCCATTGACCTTATCGACGAGGCCGCCTCGAAGCTGCGCATCGATACCGAGAGCGCCCCGCCCGGGGTTAAATCCCTGGAGCAGAAGGTCAAGCAGCTGACCAGCGAGGAAGAAGCCGCCTCGCAGCGGCAGGACTACGAGCGGGTGGCTCAGATTAAAGTCGAGCGCCTGCGTTTAGAGGACGAATATAACCAGGCCAAGAGTAAGTGGCTCAAAGAGGAAAAGATTGACGAGGTGGTCGGTGAAGAAGACATCGCCCAGCTCATATCTAAATGGACCGGCATCCCCGTCTCCCAGATGATGGAGGGCGAGGCCGAAAAACTGCTCCACATGGAGGAGCGTATCCACGAGCGCCTGGTCAATCAGGAGGAGGCGGTCACCGCCATCTCCGAGGCCATCCGGCGCAGCCGGGCCGGGCTTAAAGACCCCCGCCGTCCCATCGGCAGCTTTATCTTCCTCGGCCCCACCGGGGTGGGCAAGACCGAGCTGGCCCGCACTCTGGCCCGCTTCCTCTTTGATGATGAAAACGCCATGGTACGGCTGGATATGTCGGAGTATCAGGAGCGCCACACCGTCTCCCGCCTTATCGGCGCCCCGCCGGGCTATGTCGGCTACGATGAAGGCGGCCAGCTTACCGAGGCGGTCAGGCGCCGCCCCTATAGAGTGATTCTCTTAGATGAAGTGGAAAAGGCGCACCCCGACGTTTTTAATAGCCTTTTGCAGATACTTGACGATGGCCGCCTGACCGACGGGCATGGGCGGACGGTGGACTTCAAGAACACGGTGGTCATCATGACCAGCAACGTCGGCGCCGAGCTAATCCGCCGCCAGATGAGCCTGGGTTTTGCCTCCACCAAGGAAGCCAAGGCCGAAAAGCTGGACTACGACGCTATGAAGGAGCGGGTGCTGGGGGAGATGAAAAAGACCTTCCGCCCCGAGTTCATCAACCGCATCGACGAAATCATCGTCTTCCACCAGCTCACCGAGCAGCAGCTCCGCCAGATTGTCGACCTGCTGGCCAAAGACCTTCAGGAGCGCCTGGCTGACCGCAAGCTCAGTATTGAGCTCAGCGAAGAGGCCAAGTCCTGGCTGGCCAGGGAAGGCTACGACCCGGTATTCGGCGCCCGGCCGTTGCGGCGGGCTATAGAGCGCTACGTGGAAAACCCGCTTTCGTCTAAAATCCTGAGCGGCGAACTCAAAGAGGGTGATACCATCAGGGTTGATGCGGGCAAGGACGGCTTAACCTTTGACGGCAAGACCAAGAAGACGGCTAAGAAAGCCAGGGCGGCCGGAGCGGCCCAATAGCATTTTATTAATGAGGTGTGATAAAGTATAGCCTAATAAAGTGAGGGAAATGGATACTAAGGCATGAGCCAGGAAGTTGAACGGCGGCGCCTGCCCAGGAAGGCGATTATCCTCGGCATTCTCAGCGTGGTGGTTACCGTTGCTCTCTGCGTGGCGGTCGTTTACTATAAAGACGCCCTGATGAGCGTAGTTCACATCGAAAAGTACGGTCTTCTGGGCGTCTTCGTCTTCGCCTTCATCGCCGGCAGCGTGGTCAACTTTGTGGCCACCCCCTTCCCCTACTGGCTGCTGGTATTCACCGTGCCATCACTGCTGGCTCCGTCTTGGGGAGCTTTCGCTCCGCTGTGGGTGGGCATGCTCTCCGCCCTGGGCGCCAGTCTGGGCCAGCTGCTCACCTTCATGGTCGGCTACAGCGGTAGCAGGCTCTATCACAAATTCACCGTTAATATTGATAATAGATTCTATAATAGGTCCATCGGCTGGGCGCAGCGGCACGGCTCGTGGGCGGTCTTTGCCATGTCGGCGTTATTCAACCCCATCCACCTCCCCATGACCATTGCCATCGCTGCCCTCCGCTACCCGCCGCTCAAGTATTTCGTTTTCTCCCTGCTCGGCAATCTGGTCAAGAGTTTATTCATCGCCTTTTGCGGTTATTACGGGCTGGCTTCACTATTTAACTTCTTAGGGGTATAATAAAAAGTTATGGAGTATCTCTGGCTCATCGTCTTGGCCGTAGTCGTGGTCGGGGTAGGCTTATGGCAGCTGGCGGTCTGGATAATCGAAACCCGGGCCAAAAGCCGGCAATACAAGGCCGCCTGTGCCTGCGCTCGGGAGAAATGCAAGCCACTGCTGGTGGCCGGCGGCCCCTGGGGCGCTACCCGGACCCGCCACCGGTTGAACAAACCGGCTCACGGCAACGGTGATGTCTGCCTGGATATTAACCCGCGCGCCTTTGATGGCCACCCCAGGGCGGTAATGGCCAGTGTTACCCATATTCCCTTTGCCGATAAATGCTTCGGGGCCGTTTTTGCCAGCCACCTGCTGGAGCACCTGCCTACGGTGGATGCCGCCAGCCAGGCCCTGGCCGAGCTTAACCGGGTAGCCGAAGCGGTCTATATTGTCTATCCCTCGCGGCAGTCCTTAGCCGGCTGGATGGTACCCGACCACCACCTCTGGGTCTGGCAGAAGGACAGCACCACCTACCTCAGGCAGAGAGGTAAATCAAACGGCAAGAGGGCGGCAGAATATTATGGTTGAATTAGCCGGGACCGATGTGGCGCTGGCTCTGCGGGAAGAAGCCCGCCGTATCGGCCGCCAGCTTTTCGGCGATGATGTGGAGAAAGGCGCCAGCTTCGCCGACCGGCTCATGGCAATCTACCAGGACGCCTGGGGCAAGGACTTTCTGCTTATTCACAATCCCGGCGGCTGGGGAAACTCGCCGCTGGAAAACTGCATGCACTGGGAAAGAAGCGTGGTAGCCGGAATCAGCACCACACTGGAAAAGCTGGGCTACAGCTGGTCCTTAAGCCAGCACTTCCGCGCCGGCGTTGGCTGGCGGGCACACCTGCAGGATCTCAGGGATTACCTTCGCTTCTTTACCGTCAAGCGCCGGGTTTTAGCCGCCGAGGTGGAATTTTTAACCGAACACCTGAAAAACCTCAAGGTGATACTCATCGGCATCAGCCAGGGCGCCGGCTTCAGCAACGCCGTCATGCAGAAACTTAACGAGTTGCAACGCGTTTACAGCATAGAGCTGGGGGTGTTTTTCTATCACCGGCCGCAGCGGGTAATTACCGAAAGGACGCTGATAATAGACCATAACGGGCTAATGCCCGATGCCGTTATCGAGGGGGACTTAATCACCATGGTCATGACCCTGCCCATGGCTTTCCTGCGGTGGGTCAAGTACCGGCTCAAGGGCAAGCCGGTTAAATTCAGCCACTGCATAAAGCTCGCCGGCCATGATTATCACTGGAAATACCCCAAGGTCAGCCAGCAGATTGGGGACTTTCTCAAGGTCAACTTCGGCGCCAAGCGTTAGGGGCGGGGTTGCACTTCCGGCTGTTTTCGGTTAAATTAGATACTGTCTTTATGGGGCCGTAGTTCACTTGGGAGAACGTTTGACTGGCAGTCAAAAGGTAGAGGGTTCGAATCCCTCCGGCTCCACCACCATCCACTTGCAAAAATATAGCACTGTTTAGCCAGGTTTACCGTTTTACACGTACTACTTGTGGTCGGCGATACAGAGTTCTAGCCTCCGGAAACCATACATATGATTGGTAATATCGCCAGACCCTGGTGATAGCCCAGAAATTAAGCAACGTTCTAGGGTAAACAAAGCGGAGGGCGCTTCACCTAGCGCCCTCCGCTTACAATTCTAATCTTTATCGAGCTCTTCTCACTCGCGATGTTCACCACCGCATGGGGCTTGTCTCCTCATAATAGCCCCTGACTCATTCTACCGAGCCGAGCCCGATTTCTGCTTGCCCCCTCACGAGGGGCAACTACTGTCCACTTGCCAAACTCCGAAGAGCTTATGAAGCCTCATTCTCACACCTCCCAGATTAGGATTTGGACGGGCAATCTGATGACTTCTATTTTCATTGCATCATAATTAGCTTCATTTGTCAAGTTTCTGCTGTCTGTTGTCACCCCGGCTCCACCACCCACCTTCCGCTCTATCCCCCACGGCTGAAACGCACCGCTACAATGTCGCCGTCCTGCACCTCATAGTCACGGCCCTCAAGACGCTGGCGACCGGCTTTGGATATAGCCGCCTCACTGCCAAGCTCCATAAGGTCTTCAAAACGGATAACCTCCATGCGAATAAAACCCTTTTCCATATCCGTGTGAATCTTCCCGGCGGCTACCGGAGCTTTGTCATCTTTACGACAAGTCCAAGCACGCACCTCATCCTCCCCGGTTGTAAAGAAGTTGATCAGCCCCAGCATCCTATAGGCGGCATTCAGGAGGCG
>JABMRW010000039.1 GCA_013202445.1 Deltaproteobacteria bacterium
CTGGATAGGGTCTTGGACAAGGGACTGGTAATCAATGCCGACCTCATCATCTCACTTGCTGGTGTTCCCCTCATCGGGGTGAACCTCAGGGCTGCCCTGGCTGGGATGGAGACCATGCTGGAATATGGCCTGATGAAAGAGTGGGATGCACGCACTCGCGCCTGGGAGAGCGAGCGTCGGAAAAAGAATGAGGAACCGGTTTGCACGGCACGAAGCAGGACTTAAAACAATGCGGAGGACTGACGAACAGCCGTGAGGAAACTCCTTTTTGTACCCGTTATCCATATGGAGCCTGACCTGGGAAGCGAGGCAGCTGCCATCGACAGCAAAAGTGCTTCTCTGTTTGGGGAGGAGAGGTGGGCTAAACATAAAGATAGTGTGGTTAAGTTTTGGGAAAATATAGCTGATTATTTTACTACCGTCAACGCTTCCCCCCTGAAAGTTTACCAGGATGGGCTCCCGGCGGACGGTGCACTGGGCAGAAAAATTGTTGAGGAAGCAGCAAAACGCGGGAGTAAGAATCACCAAATTATCCTAAGCCTAATGGCCAGAGGCGCTGAGATAAGTAAAACCGAGGACCCCTCTCTTCTCCAAGAGGAGTACGAATACATCACTAGACTTACTCGCTCCAGATCGATTCCAGAGAAAACCATCACCTCTGCCAGGTATAAACTCCGTAAGAACCAGCTAACCAAGGAAAGGGATAAATTCGTCGCTAAAACGATCGATGAAACTCTAAAGGAAGGAGAAACAGGGGTTCTCTTTATGGGGAGCTATCATAACATATTTCCCTATCTTCCCAAAGACATCGTGGTCAAACAGCTCAAGAACCGCGAAAAGATTAACGCTTACTTCAGGGAGCTTGTTTCGGGGGGAGACGGGGAAAGATTTGAGCAACTGGCTAAATATCTTGCCTCACCGTACGTAGCCTGAAAATCCGCCCAGACTTTTGATTGTAGGCTTACTTCAGATGGCCAGCCTAGGACAGCTAAGTCAGAAGTAGCTGTGAACTGCGTAGTCATGGCTGTGAACGGCCGGATAATCCAACATTAAGCCAGACTGTGCAATGCTCAGTCAATACAGTGGAATAGTTGATATAAAAAGGTCCGCCAATTCTCAAAGCTGAATCGTCAAAGCTGTAATTGAATGGTAAAAAAGGAAGGATAAATATCTTAAACAGGACCGGGTTACCATCAGGGACAAGGAGCATCTTGCCTACTACCAGATCTACCGCGAGTTAATTGGCCCGCCTTCTGGCACCGGAGGTAGTGGTAAGAGCTGCCCCCAGTGCGGCGCCGATGTTAAAGAGGGGGCTACCTTCTGCCGCACCTGCGGCGCCTACCCGATATAATGGGCTTCTAGAGCGGCCAGCCCAGCAAGTCGAAGACGCCGAGCATCTTCAATCCCATGTAGAACATCACCACAATGAAGATATATTTCAGTTGCCGGGCGGGCATTTTGTGGGCGGTGATAGCACCGACCTGGGCCATGCCCACAGAGGGAACCGCCAGCAGCAGCCACGACGCCAGATTAACGTAGCCTACGGAGTAGGCGGGCAGACCGGGAACACCCAGGCCGTTAATGAGATAGCCGATAACACCGCCGGCGCTGGTGAACATCATTACCGCCAGTGAGATGGCGATGGCGTTATGCATCCTGAATCTGAGCGTCAGCACCAGCACCGGAATCAGCAGTATGCCGCCGCCGATGCCCAGGATGCCGCTGACCAGACCAATCGGTACCGCCCAGGCCGCCCACAGCCAGGGGTTGTCCCGGGGTTCGGCTTCTGTTCTAGGCTGCCGGGCGGTGAGCATCCTGATGGTACTGAGCAGGATAATGGCGCCGAAGGCTATCTTGAGGGCAGTGCCGGAGAGGTGGGCGGCCAGGGTGGCCCCGCCGAAGGCACAAACCAGGCCGATACCACCCATAATAAAAGCGGGTTTCCACCATACCGCCCCCTTGATACTATGCCTCCAGGCGCCGCTGGAGGCCAGGGGCAGCACCACCAGCAGGCTGGTGCCGAAAGCCAGCTTGATGGCTAAATCGGTGGGGAGGCCCATGGCGGTGAAAATCAAGTACTGGACCGGCGTCATAATGAAGGCGCCACCAAGGCCGAGCAGACCACCGGCGAAGCCGACGACCACACCGGTTGCCAGCAGGATAATAATATGAGCTAGAGCCATTGTCCCATTTTAGCACGTTAACCGTACCGGGCAAATTGCTAAGGGTTAGCCTTATTGCTATAATGCCTTTTGACGGGTGGGGCTGTAGCTCAGTTGGGAGAGCGCCTCCTTTGCA
>JABMRW010000040.1 GCA_013202445.1 Deltaproteobacteria bacterium
ATATTTTGGGGCTGACGCCACTCTTTAACTCTCCTTCTTGCGGGGATGCTTTAGTCCTTCTTGTTCTGAGTTAAGAGTGCGGGCGTCTTAATTCTCCCTGCTCCGGGTTAATAATATGAGAGTGTTTTAACTCTCCTGCTCCGGGTTAATAATATGAGAGTGTTTTAACTCTCCTGTTCTGAGTTAAGAATGCGGGGTGTTTTAGCTCTCTTCACTCTGGGATACTAAAGTGGGGTGTTTAAGAGGGGCGCCAGCCCCTCTTTACCTTAAAAGGGCGGAGGGCGGGATAAGATATCAAGGGGGGTGGAGTTAAAGAGAGTTTAAGAGGTGAAACCTTTTGGGCGGGTGGGTGGGTATACAAACGACTTTTTAAAAAGAGGGGTAAAAACCCCGGCTAAAAAGCGAACATCTGAGCCGCCATCTCGGCCAGCTTCATGACAAAGCCGGGAACAATGCCCAGCGCCAGCACACCCAGACAGGAAAGAGCCAAAGCCACCCTCAAAGCGGCCGGGGAAGGCACCTTGGACGCGGAGGCGGGCTTATCCACCCACATCACCTTGACCACCCGTAGATAGTAGTAGGCCGATATTACGCTGTTGATGACGGCAATAATCACCAGCCAGAGCAGGCCGTGCTGCACCGCTCCGCTGAAGATATAGAACTTGGCCATAAAGCCAGCGGCGGGGGGCATGCCAATCAGGGAAATCAGGCAGAGAGTCAGGGCCAGAGCTAAGACCGGCGCCCGCCTGGCCATGCCCGAATAGTCGGTAATTAAATCGCTATCAAGCTTACTGGAGATAGCGATGATGGCGATGAAGGCGCCTAAATTGGTCAGGGCATAGCTGGCCAGGAAGAAGAGGAGGCCGCTCCGGCCGGCGACATCGGCGGCGGAGGCAAAGCCCACCGTAGCCAGCCCCACCAAGAGATAGCCCGCCTGGGCGATGCTGGAGTAACCGAGCATGCGCTTGATGTTGGTCTGGGGGAGGGCAACGACGTTACCCAGCGTCATGCCTACGGCGGCCAGTATGGCGAAGAGCATCCCCCAGTCCAGGCTCAGCCAGGAGGGGAGGCCGAAGGCCGAGTAGAAGACCCTGAGCAGAACGGCAAAGCCGGCCGCCTTGCTGGCTACCGACAGATAGGCGGTGATGGGGGTGGGGGCGCCTTCGTAGACATCGGGCACCCACATGTGGAAGGGGACGGCGGCAACCTTGAAGCCGAAGCCGGCCACCATTAATACCATGCCGGCAATCAGCCCGGGGCTGGAAAGAACCCCGGCTAATGACATACCCTGAATTGCCCCGGCAATCTCGCCCAATTGGGTCTGGCCGGTAAAGCCGAAGACCAGCGCCATGCCGAAGAGCAGCACCGCCGAAGCCACCGCCCCCAGCAAGAGATACTTGAGGGAGGCTTCGGTGGACTTGGAGTCTTTAAGAAAGCCGACCAGAACGTATAAAGAAATGCTGGTCAGCTCTAAAGCCAGGTAGATTGAAATCAGCTCGGCGGTGGCCGCCATCAGCATCATGCCCAGAGCCGACAGCAGCACCAGGGCGTAGTACTCACCCTGGAAGCGGGAGAATTTAGAAACATAGCCCGCCGAGGCCAGAATGACCAGGGCGGCGATGACCAGAAACAGCAATTTAAAGAAGAGGGCGAAGCTATCCACCGCCAGCATGTTGTTGAACAGCGCCAGCGAGCCGCCGCCCCACATGGCCACGGTAAAGCCGGCCGACACCGCCAGCCCGATAATGCTGACCGCCGCCAGCCACCACTTGCGCTTGAGGCCGAAGTCAAGCAGGATGACCACGATGGCCGTGGCGGCCAGGGTCAACTCCGGAGCCAACAGCTCAAAATTCAACATAGCTTAACCACCTAATAACCCCATTACGGGCATAACGCCCGCCTTGATGATATCGGTCAGAATGGCCGGGTAGATGCCGACCCCCATAATCACCGCCACGAAAACGAACATATAGACCCGCTCCAGGATATCGGCGTCCTTGACCTTATTGAACTTCTCCAGCGGGGGGCCGTAGAAGACGCGCTGCAGCATCCAGAGAATATAGCCGGCGGTAATGACGATGCCCAGCACGCCTAAAATAGTCCAGAGCTTGATGCCGACCACGGCGGTACTGGTGAAACTGCCGACAAAGACCAGAAACTCGGCGATGAAACCGCTGGTGGTGGGCAGACCTAAAGAAGCCACCCCGGCCACCGAGAAGACGACGGCGATAACCGGCATCTGGCGGGCCAGGCCGCCCAGCTTCCGCAAGTCCCTCTCCTTAGAGTTGTGCATCACCAGGCCGGCCATGGCAAAGAGGAGGCCGGTGATTATGCCGTGGCTGAACATCTGCATGGTCGCCCCCACCAGGCTCACCTGACTCAGGGCGAAAATGCCGAGCAGGACATAGCCCATGTGGCTGACGCTGCTGTAAGCAATCATCCTTTTGAGGTCGGTCTGGCGCAGGGTGATGGCCGCCCCGTAGAGGACATTGACCACCGCCAGTATTATTAAAATTAAGGCGAACTCCCGGGCGACATCGGGGAAGATGCTGACGCAGATGCGAATCATGCCGTAGCCGCCCATCTTGAGCAGCGCCCCGGCCAGCACCACGCTGACCGCGGTGGGGGCGTCGGTATGGGCATCGGGCAGCCAGGTGTGCAACGGGAAAACGGGCAGTTTGACAGCAAAGCCGATGAGCAGCAGCCAGAAGATAGCCGCCACCGGTATTACCGACTGAACCATAGCCATACCACCCTGGGCTATCTCCACCATACTCAGACTGCCTGTAGCGAAGTAGAGGCTAAGAATTCCGGCCAGCATGAAGGCGCTGCCGAATAAAGTATATATCACGTACTTAATCGCCGAGTACTCTTTTCTCCCGGTGCCCCAGATAGAGATCAGGAAGTACATCGGGATGACCTCTATCTCCCAGAAGAGGAAGAACAAGAGCAGGTCCAAGGAGCAGAAGACGCCTAAGATGCTGGTCTCCAGCAGCAGCAGCCAGGCGAAGTACTCGCGGGGCCTCAGGTCAATCTTCCAGGAGATTAATACCACTATAAAGCCGAGCAGCGCCATTAATATCACCAGGGGCAGGCTGATGCCGTCGACGCCGACGTGGTAGTTGGCGTTGATGGCCGGAATCCAGGAGAGCTTTTCTTCAAACTGTATTGCTCCCGAGGCGCGGTCGAAGATGGCGAAGAGATAGATGGACAGCCCCAGCGGCACCAGGGTAAATATGGCCGACAGCCACTTAATCAGGCGGCCGGAAAGCCCGGGGACGAAGGCGATTATAACCGCCCCCACCGCCGGCAGGAAGATTATAGTGCTTAGATAGTTAAAGTCCAACTAACCTCTCTCCTATAAACATTCTTTCTACCTCACCCCTTGTATCCCCCTCTCCTTCAAAGGAGAGGGGGAGGGTGTTTTTTCTGAAGAGGGACTTCGTCCCTCTTAAACTCCCTGTTTAGGTTTAACTCCCTTCATTCTTTTCTCCCCCCAAGGGGAAGAGCCTTTTGAGTTTCCCTCTTTTCACTCTCCTTTTAAGAAGGGAGAGCCCTTTGAGAGGGGGTTTCACCCCCTCTCTTCCCTTCCTCCCCCCTTCCCTAAGTAAGGGAAGGGGGTCAGGGGGATAGGTTGTTAAAAATCTCCTCATCCGAACAAATAGAAACAGGCGATAATGACAATAATGCCGATACCGAAAAACAGCCCGTAGAGCTGGAGCTGGCCGCTGTGCGCCCTCCTGAGAGCCTTGCCGCCGGCCATAACCCCTTTAGCCAGGCCGTTGACGGCGCCGTCGACGCCGTAGCTATCCACCGCCTGGAAAGCGGCGAATAAACCCTTGAGCAACACCCACTTAACGATGATATTCTCATATAGCTCGTCGAGCCAGTACTTGTGCAGGAACAGGGTATAGAGGGGCTTGAACATAGCGCCGATTCTCTCCGCCGATAGCCACCTGGCGCTGTAGATAGAATAGGCCAGCAGGATGCCCAGCCCGGCCAGTATCAAAGAAAACCAGGGCAGGGCGTGGGTTAATATGCCGAAAAAGCCCGCGGCGAAGCTGTGGGTCTCGCCGTGACCGAAAAGGGCGCCGAAGTCGCCGGTGACGTTCCAGAGGCCGGAGACTACCGCCAGCACCGCCAGCACCACCATCGGCATGACCATCACCGCCGGCGATTCGTGGGGCTTGCCGTGACCTTCCTCACCGCCGCGGTAGTCGCCGCCGAAGGTCATAAAGACCACCCGGAACATGTAGAAGGCGGTCATAAAGACGGTTATCATAGCCAGATAGAATAATATGGGCTGTGCCTGTAAAGCCGAGGCCAGAATCTCGTCCTTGCTCCAGAAACCGGCCAGCGGCCAGATCCCGGCGATGCTAATCGAGGCGATAAGAAAAGTGGCGTATGTCCAGGGCATGAACCTGCGCAGTCCGCCCATCTTGCGCATATCGAAAGTTCCGGTGGCGTGGTTGACGCTGCCGGCGCCCAAAAAGAGCAGAGCCTTGAAGAAGGCGTGGTTAAACAGGTGGAAGATGCCGATGGCGACACCCCCCGTCCCCAACCCCAGCATCATGTAGCCCAGCTGGCTGATAGTTGAGTAGGCCAGGACGCGCTTGATATCGGTCATCACCAAGCCCATAGTAGCGGCGAAGATGGCGGTAAAGCCGCCGACAACGGCCACCGTGGTCATAGCCTCCATCGAGTGGGCGAACAGCGGGAAGGTGCGCGCCACCAGAAAGACGCCGGCGGCTACCATAGTAGCGGCATGAATCAGGGCGCTGACCGGAGTGGGGCCTTCCATAGCGTCGGGGAGCCAGACGTGCAGCGGGAACTGGGCCGACTTACCCGCCGCCCCGGCGAAGATGCCGATGGCCGCCCAGGTTAAAACGGTACCGCCCAGAGTCCCGGCGATGGCCAGGGAATGAAGCTGGCCGATGTCAAAGGTGCCGGTGTTGAAATACAAGAGTAAAATTGCCGCCAGGAAACCGAAGTCGCCCAGGCGGGTAACGATAAAGGCCTTCTTGGCGGCGTTGGCCGCCGAGGGGCGGTGGAACCAGAAGCCAATCAAAAGATAAGAGCACAGACCGACCATCTCCCAGAAGACATAAACGAAGAGGAGGTTATCGGCCAGAACCAGCCCCAGCATCGAGGCGGTAAACAGCGACATGGCGGCGTAGTAGCGGTGATAGCCGGGGTCGCCCTTCATATAGCCCTGCGAGTAAATCTGCACCATCAGGCTGACTATGATTACCACCAGCAGCATCACCGCCGTCAGCGAGTCCAGAATCAGCCCCAGGTGAATGGTCAGCCCGCCTTCGATAACCACCCAGTTGATATCGGGGACGGGTATCGAGTGACCGGGGGCGGCCATCACCTCAAATAGCGCCCAGATTGACAGCCCCAGCGAGCCGAGCAGGGCGGCGATGGTGATGTAGCCCCCCAGCTTGGGCTTGTCGTTGAGGAAGGGCCTGAAAAAGAGCGTTATGATGCCAAAGGAGAACAACGGCAATAAGAATATAAGCCAGACCATTGCACTCGGCATTACAGCTTCCTCAAGACCTCCTGTATGATGTGCTCCTTATCCTGCGGCACTAAAACGGCATAAGTGGCCATCTCCCGGTCCACCGGCTCGCCGGCGGCGGGGAGAAGGCGGGCGGGTATCCCTTCGCCCTCAAAGAGCTCCTTCCACATTTCGGCCATCATGAGGCTATGCGCTTTTTTGACTTCTACCCACATTGCTAGTCTCTACCTCACCCCTTATGTTCCCCTCTCCTATCAAGGAGAGGGGGTATTTTTTTCTGGAGAGGGGTTTCACCCCTCTCTGACTCCCTGTTAGCCTAAAGCTGTGCCAGCACGGCGTCGCCGAGATAGAAGGGCCAGACGACGATGCCCAGGATAATCTTCCACCAGACCAGGTTGGCGAAGCCGATGGTGAACAGCCAGCCAATGAACCAGATGGTTCCACCCAGTGCACCCCCCATACCCTTGTTCATAGTTTCGCCTCCTTTACCATTTCATTAAATCTATTTTGGTGGCGTCTATTGTCTCGCGGTGACGGTAGATAGCGATAATGATGGCCAGCCCGACGGCGACCTCGGCCGCCGCCACCACCATCACGAAAATAGCGAAAATCTGCCCGGTCAGCATCAGGGGCACGATATAGCGGGAGAAAGCCACCATGGCGATATTGACCGCATTGAGCATGAGCTCAATGGACATCAGGATAATAATGGCGTTGCGCTTGGCCAGCGCGCCGTAAAGCCCGATGGAGAACAGCACCGCCGATAGTATTAAATAGTGCTCCAGGCCTACCATAGCTACTTCTCCCTCACCAGAACGATAGCCCCTATAATTGCCGCCAGCAAAAGAAGCGGGGCAATCTCTACGGGCAGGATAAAGCCGCCCGGGCCGAAGAGCAGGCCGGCGATGGCCGGGGTGGTCGGCTCCAGGGGCGGGGTTGATGATATTTGCCAGGGGGTGTTGAGCATAGCGTAACCTATCCCGGCAAAGAATAATACAGCGACAAAGAAGGCGGGGAGGCGGAAACGGTTGGACGGGCTGCCCCGCTGGACTTCTCTGGTGAGCATAATGGCTAAAATAATCAATACCGATATGGCGCCGACATATATTAAAATCTGCACCGCCGCCAGGAAGTCGGCGCTTAAGGTGATATAGAGCCCGGCCACCATCAGGAAGCAGAGAATCAGGGACAGGGCGGCGCGGAAAACATCGCGGACTAAAACTACCGACAGCGCCGCCAGCACCGCTATCGAGGCTAAAACCCAGAAGGCAACGCTAACGCTCATGCCGTTTCCCCCTGTCATTATCGACAAGCAAACTCTGCTTGGGCAGTTTGGCGGCGCGCTTGGGATAGAAGTAGCCGCTGACCTTTCGCTCCGGCGTCTCCACCATCTTTTCCTTGTCATGAAGCAGGTCATTGCGGCGGTACCGGGCGCATTCGTAGTCGTAGCTCAAGAATAAAGCTTCAAAGGGGCAGGCCTCGACGCAGAGGCCGCAGAAGATACAGTAGCCGGTATCGACCTCGTATTTCTGGACTTCGTATTTATTGTCCACTTGATTGGTCGAGGTGCTGATGTGAATGGCGCCGATGTGGCAGGCCTTGGCGCAGGTGCCGCAGCCGGTGCACTTATCTTTATCCCAGATAAGCTCGTTGCCCCGGGTGCGGCGCGAGGGGTTGAGCCGCTGCTCGGGATACTGGGTGGTTATCGGGCGCCTGAGCAGGTGCCTTATCGTCACCGATAAGCCCTTGGCGATACCTATTCCGTAACGTTCAAACTTCAACTTTACCCCAGCCTAACTTAAATAATCTTGACCACAGCAGCACCAGAACTATCATAACGGCGAAGTTAATCGGGATCAATACCCAGAGCGAGACCGCCGGCCAGAATAAAATCTCGGCGGCGGTGATGAGCAGATTGAGCAGCGCCAGCGGTAAGAGGAACTTCCAGGCCAGCGCCATTAATTGGTCGATGCGGAGACGGGGCACGGTGGTCCTTATCCAGACGATAACGAAGAAGACTATAACGACCTTGCCCACGAACCAGAGCCAGGGGGGCAGCAGCGGGCCCCGCCAGCCGCCCAGGAAGACGGTAGTGACGATGGCTGAAATAGCCAGGGCCTCAGCGTACTCCGCCAAGAAGAACAGGCCGAACTTCATCCCCGAGTATTCGGTCATGTAACCAGCCACAAGCTCGGAGTCAGCCTCGGTGAGGTCAAAGGGGGCGCGGTTGATTTCGGCCAGGGCGCCGGTGAAGAAGAGCAGAAAGCCCAGCGGCTGGAGCAGGATGAAGGGGATATCCTGAGCCGCCACTATCTGCTGCATGGATAGAGAGCCGGCCAGCAGTATAACGCCGACCAGGGATAACACCACCGGTATCTCGTAGCTGACCACCGAGGCCACCTGGCGCATGGCGCCCAGCGTGGAATATTTATTGTTGGAACTCCAGCCAGCCATGAAGATGCCCACTATCGTAACCGAACTGATGGCCACGACATATAAAATACCGATATTGAGGTCGGCCAGCAAGGCCCCACCCCAGAAGGGCACCACCGCGAAGACCAGCACCGCCGGCACGAAGGCCACCACCGGCGCCAGCCAGTGGACCAGCTTATCGCTCCTGGCCGGAATTATGTCTTCTTTAATCAATATCTTCAGGGCATCGGCCGCCGGCTGGAAAAGGCCGAAGGGGCCGGCGCGGTTGGGCCCCAGCCGGGCCTGCATAACCGCCATCGCCCGCCGCTCTAACCAGATAAAGAACATGACCATCAGCAGCACGAAAACCAGGATGACGACGGCGAATATGGCCCAGTGCGCCCAGAAGTTGCCGGGCCAGTTGGGGGGCAGCATCTGCATCGCCATTACCTGTCCACCTCGCCCATGCAGATATCAATGCTGCCGAAGATAAGTATGGCGTCGGCTATCTTCCAGCCCCGCATCATATCGGCTAAAGCCGTCAGGTTGATGAAGGTGGGTGCCCGCACGTGGAAGCGGTAGGGGGCGATGGAGCCGTCCGAGACCAGATAGAAGCCCAGCTCGCCGCGGGGGCCTTCAAGGTGGCCGTAGGCCTCGCCAATCGGGGGGCGGATTAAATGAGGTACCTCGCTCCTTACTTCTCCCCTGGGTAAGTCCTTAATCGCCTGCCTCAGGATGCGCAGGCTCTGGCGCATCTCCTCCACCCTTACCCGGTAGCGGTCGTAGCAATCGCCGGCGGTGCCGACGGGGATGTCAAATTCAAAGCGGTCATAGATGGAGTATGGGTCGGCCCTGCGGATGTCCCACCGCACCCCGCTGGCCCTGAGCACCGGGCCGCTGGCGCCGATATTTATTGCCAAATCCCGGGGAAGTATGCCGACGCCCTTAGCCCTCGCCAGCAGTATCTCGTTGTCCTTGAGCAGACGCTCGTACTCATCAAGCCAGCCCGGCATCTCCTTGAGGAATTTCTTCAGCGCCGGTATGAATTCTTCGGGGATGTCCTGGCTGACGCCGCCGACCCTCATGTAGTTATAGGTCAGCCGCTGGCCGCAGACCATGTCGAAGAGGTCTAAAATCCGCTCCCTTTCCCGGAGCATATAGAGGACGGGGGTCATAAAGGCGCCGCAGTCGTTGAGGAAAAAGCCGACGGCACAGAGGTGGCTGGCGATGCGCTGCAGCTCGGCGATAATCACCCTGATGTACTCCGCCCGCTCCGGCACGGCAATGCCGGCCAGCTTTTCCACCGCCAGGCAGTAGGCCAGATTGTTGCTCATCGGGGCCAGGTAGTCCAGGCGGTCGGTAAGGGGGATGCAACTGGTATAGGTGCGCTCCTCGGCCAGCTTTTCAAGGCCGCGGTGCAGATAACCGAAGACGGGCTCCATGTCCATAATGACCTCGCCGTCGAGGGTCATCCTCATGCGGAAGACCCCGTGGGTGCTGGGGTGGGCGGGACCGAAATTGACCACGAAGGGTTCGGTATTGATGACTATTTCTTTGGTTTTAGTGGTTTCCATAGATCTATAAAAAATCTTTCCTCAAGGGGTGGCCTTCAAAGCCTTCCCAGAGGGCGATGCGCTTTAGATTGGGATGCCCCTCAAAGCTGATGCCCAGCAGGTCGTAGATTTCCCTCTCCTGAAAATCGGCGGTCCGCCACAGGCCGACCACCGAGGGCAGGACGGGATTTGCCCGGTCATAGCAGCGGGCTTTGAGCACCAGGCTGTGATTATTTTTAAGCGAGGTAAGATGATAGACCACCTCAAAGCAGTCAAGGTAGTCAACGCCGCTAACGGCGGTGAGGTAGTCAAAGTCAAGGCCGGGGGTGTTCTTCAGGTAAGCGGCTATTTCCAAAAGCGATTCGCCTTTGACCAGCAGGCTTTCCGCCGCCGATTCCACAACGCACCCCGGAAACTTTTTCTCTATTTTCCCGGCTATGTCTTTCCCGGAAAGAGCCAAAGTCATAGTCTATTCACCCCCGGCGATAAGACTTTTACGGCTTATCTTTTTGTGCAGCATTCTTATCCCGTGAATCAGGGCTTCGGGGCGGGGGGGACAGCCCGGCACGTAGACATCAACCGGTATTATGCGGTTATATCCTGGAACCACGTTATAAGAGGAACGGAAAATACCGCCACTGATACCACAAGCACCCATCGCAATCACCCACTTTGGTTCAGCCATCTGCTCATAAATC
>JABMRW010000041.1 GCA_013202445.1 Deltaproteobacteria bacterium
ATCACCGATGGCGGCGAAGCGGCTAACATTGTTCCGGCCCACTCCGCCGGCAATTTTATCGTGCGGGCTGAGGATGACAGCTATCTGGATGAACTCAAGGAAAGAGTTCTGGATTGCTTTATCGGCGCGGCTACGGCTACCGGCGCCCGCCTGGAATACCGCTGGGGAGAGACACGCTACGCGCCCATGCGCAATAACCTGACCCTGGCCAGGTTATTTAAGCAGAATATGCAGTCCCTGGGACGCCGGATGCCACTCTCCGACCCGGACAGGTCTTTCGGCAGCACCGATATGGGTAATATCAGCCAGATAGTGCCGGGCATTCACCCCGGTGTCGCCATAGTTTCACCAGGAGTGGTCAACCACTCCCCGGAGTTTGCTCTGGCGGCTTGCTCCGAAGCCGGTATCGAGGGGATGCTCGATGCCGCTAAAGCTATGGCGATGACCATAGTCGACCTGATAGCCAGCCCGGAAACGTTGGCCCAGGTCAAACAGGAGTTCGGTAAGAAAAATGGTTAAGGTCGGTATTCCCAGAGCCCTGCTCTACTATCAGTATTACCCCATGTGGAAGACCTTTTTCGGGGAGCTGGGGGCGGAGGTGGTGGTCTCGCCACCGACCACCCAGGCGACCCTGGCCGTCGGCTCATCGCGGGTGGTAGCCGATACCTGCCTGCCGGTAAAGGTTTTTTGCGGGCACGTGCTGGCCCTGGTGGAGAATTGCGACTATATCTTTATTCCCGCCCTGCGCAGCGTCAAAAGCAAGATTTATAACTGTTCTAAATTTCTCGGCCTGCCCGACATGACCCGGGCCGTCATCCCCGAATGCCCTCCCATCCTGGATATGGATATAGATATTAACAAGGGGAAGCGCCGGCTGTACCAGGCTATATATAAATTAGGGCGGCCCTTTAGCTGGAACCCGTTCAAGGTAAGACGGGCGGCTCTGGCTGCCTGGCAGGCCCACCGGGAATACAAAGAGCTCATGATAAACGAGTGCTTAACCCCACCCCAGGCGATAGCCCGAATATCCGGGGCGGAAATGCCCTCCCCCAACCCAAATCAGCCGGCCATTGCCCTGGTCGGGCATCCCTACCTGCTCTATGACGAGATGATAAACCACCGCCTCATCCACCGCCTGGAGCAGGCCGGGTACCGGACACTAACGCCGGAGATGCTCACCGCCGAGCAGCTGGAAACAGCTATAACCCGGCTGACCGGCAAGCCCTACTGGACATACGAGGAAGAGGTGGTGGGGAGCGGGGGACACTACCTTGAAAGCGGGGTGGAGGGGGCTATAGGGGTGATAGCTTTCGGCTGCGGGCCCGATTCACTGATGATGGATATGGTACAGCGACAGGCAATCAGGTTGAAGACGACACCGTTCATGAGCCTGACTTTAGAAGAGCATTCCGCCGAAGCCGGCGTGGTTACCAGGCTGGAAGCCTTCCTGGACATGATACAGAGAAAGAAGCGGAGAGGGGCTGAAGTATGCGTATAGGCGTGCCCCATATGGGAAACCTCTATATACCGCTCAAAGCCTTACTGGAGAGACTGGAGCTGGACTTCGTTATACCGCCGGCCAATAACCGGCGCACCCTTTCGCTGGGGGTAAGATATTCCCCGGAAGGGATGTGTATCCCCTTTAAGCTAACGCTGGGCAACCTGATTGAAGCCGCCGAGCTCGGCGCCGATACCCTGCTCATGCCCGCCGGTTCCGGTATCTGCCGGCTGGGCTACTACGCCAAGACACAGGAGCAGGTGCTCCACAGCCTGGGCTATGACGCCGAGATAGTCTCCGTGGGGGTCTCCCAGCGAAAACTGCTCGGCCTGCTGGAAGCTATCAAGCGCTTGTCAAACAATGCCTCCTGGTCTAAGATTATCTCAGCCTTCCGCTTCGGCCTGGCCAAGCTGAACGTCCTGGACACTATAGAACGGGCCGTGCAAAAGGTGAGACCCGTAGAGCGAGTAAAGGGAACCGCCAATAAACTATTCGCCCAGGCGGTCAGCGCTACCGAGCAAGCCGATGATTACAAGAGCCTGAAGCGGGTGCAAACGGACTACCTGGAACAGCTGAGTCTGGCAGAGAGGGATGAGAGCGCCGAGCCGCTGGTGGTGGGCATAATCGGTGAGTTTTACGTATTGCTGGAGCCCTTCTCCAATATGGATGTGGAGAAGGAGCTGGGCAGGCTGGGGGTGGAGGTGAGAAGGAGCATATTTACCTCGGGGTGGACTAAATTCAGCCTGTTCCTTAACCCGCTGGGGGTGAATGAAAAAGACCGGCTCCATAAGGCGGCCATGCCCTATCTCAAGCGGGATATCGGCGGCGAGGGCTGGGAATCGGTGGGGGAGAAGGTGCTCCACGCCAAAGACTATGACGGGCTGGTGCACCTGGCGCCGTTTACCTGTATGCCAGAGATAGTAGCCCAGAATATAATGCCATCGACCAAAGAGAATATCCCGGTGCTGACCATACTCTGTGACGAGCAGCTGGGCAAGCCGGGAATGCTTACCAGGCTGGAAGCCTTCGTCGACCTGCTCAAGCACCGCCGGCGGGCCAAAGTAAAGGTTTAGAGAGGAATCTATGGAAGCCTATATAGGCATTGACGTCGGCTCGGTGACCACCAAGTTCGCCGTGCTGGACAGTAACGATAAGCTGGTATTTCACCTTTACCTGCCGACGCAGGGTAAGCCAATAGAGATGGTTCAGGAGGGCTTAAAAGAGGTTAAGAAACAGCTGCCCAAAGAGGTGAATATCTGTGGTGTGGCTACCACCGGCAGCGCCCGCTACCTGGCCGGGGTTATCGTCGGGGCCGACCTGGTCAAGAACGAGATTACCAGCCACGCCGTAGGCGCTCTGCACTACTTCCCCCAGGCGCAGACCGTTATTGAAATCGGGGGGCAGGACAGCAAGATTATCCTCATCCGGGACGGGATAGTAACCGACTTCGGCATGAATACTGTCTGTGCCGCCGGCACCGGCAGCTTCCTCGACCACCAGGCGCTGCGCCTCAATATGAGCATCGAGCAGTTCAGCCAGCGCTCCCTGGAGAGCACCACGCCGGTGCGTATCGCCGGGCGGTGCACCGTCTTTGCCGAATCGGATATGATACACAAACAGCAGATGGGGCACCGCACCGAGGATATTCTCTACGGTCTCTGCCAGGCGCTGGTGCGTAACTACCTGAACAATGTGGGGCTGGGCAAGGATATTCAACCGCCGGTGATATTTCAGGGCGGGGTTGCCTTTAACCAGGGCATAATCAAGGCGCTGCGGGAAGAGCTTGATACCGAGATAATTGTCGCCCCCCACCACGAGGTGATGGGAGCGATAGGCGCCGCCCTGCTGGTGCATGAGGAGATGAGCGCCAGCCAGCAGGAAAGCCAGTTTAAGGGATTCGGCGTAAGCGAGATAAAATACCGCACCTCCTCGTTTGAATGCAAAACCTGCCCCAACCTGTGCGAAATAGCCCAGCTTTCCATCAACGGGAAGATTCTGGCCCGGTGGGGAGGCCGCTGTGAAATATGGGAAAGAGAGCCGAGTAGCTGAAAATTATGAGTGAGAAAAAGATGATAATTGCCGTTGATGCCGCCGGGGGCGAGCACGCCCCGAGGGAAATAGTCAAAGGAGCCATAAAAGCGGCTCAGGAGTATGATGTTAACATTGTCCTGGTGGGCAATAAGTCAATACTGCACATGCTGGCCGGCCACTACATGAATAAACTGAATATTAAAATCATCGACGCCCCGGAGGTTATCACCTATAATGAGCCCCCGTTGAAGGCAGTCAGAAGCAAGCCGAACTCCTCGATAGTTATCGGCATTAACATGGTGCGGGATGGCGCCGCTTCCGCCTTCATTTCCGCCGGTAACACCGGCGCCGTACTATGCGCCAGCCTGCTTAACCTGGGCAAGATAAAGGGCATCGACCGCCCCGCCCTGAGCAGTTTTCTTAATATCAGCCCTCCCATTCCCGCTCTGCTTATTGACGCCGGTGCCAACGCCAATTGCCACCCCAATAACCTGGTCCAGTTCGCTCAGATGGGTAGTGTCTATACCAAACATATTCTCGGCATCAGCGCCCCGAGCATCGGCTTGCTCAACAACGGCGAAGAGGAAATCAAGGGTAACCGACTGGCCCAGGAAACCCACAAGCTCCTTAAAAAGCTCAACGGCCTGAACTTCATCGGCAATATAGAAGGCCAGGATATAATGAAAGGAAAAGCCAACGTTATCGTTACCGACGGCTTCACCGGCAACATAGTGCTCAAGACCATCGAGGGAATGGGGGACACCCTCGCCAATGTGGCGCGACAAGCCGGTCAGATTTTCTCCATTGCTTATCATTTACGCGGACGAGAGTTACTCCGGGATATAGGCCTGGGCTCCCTGGTTAAAAGGGTAGACTATACCGAATACGGCGGGGCCTATCTCATGGGGGTAAACGGAAATATTATCGTCTCCCACGGCCGCAGCCAGGCCAAGACGATAAAAAATGCCATCGGCCTGGCCAAACAGACGGTAGAACGGGACATCTGCCGAATAATTAAGGAGGAAAGCTATGACCAAACCGATTGAACTAGACGACGCCAGCTTTGAGCAAAAAGTGCTCCAGTCAAAGATACCGGTACTGGTAGATTTTTGGGCGCCCTGGTGCCGACCCTGCCTCATGACGGCACCGGTGCTGGAAGAGCTGGCCAAGGAGTACACCGACAAGATAACCTTTACCAAGCTGGATGTTGACCAGAACGCCCAGGTCGCCGCCAAATATAATATAATGGCCATCCCCAATCTCATTATCTTTAAAGAGGGTAAGCCGGTATCGCAAATCGTGGGATATAAGCCCAAAGAAGAGCTGAAAAAAGACCTGGATGCCGTCTTAAAATAAAGCGATGACCGCCAAAGCTAAAAAAGAATACGACGTAATCATAATCGGTGGTGGGCCGGCCGGGCTCAGCGCTGGCATTTATACCTCAAGGGCCAGACTTAATAGTCTGCTCATAGAGAGAGGGGTGGTGGGCGGACGGATAACCGATGCCGAGCTGGTGGAAAACTACCCCGGCTTTGCCGAAGGCGTTTCCGGTGCCGAGTTGGGGCAGCTGATGCAGCGGCAGGCGGCTAAATACGGGCTGAGCATCGTTACCGCCGAGGTTACCGGGTTAGAGCTAAAAAAAGAGAAAAGGGTGGTCAAGACCACCAACGGCGATTTCACCACTAAGGCCGTGATTATCGCCAGCGGCTCGGAACGGGGCAAGCTGGGCATACCGGGGGAGAAGGAGCTTACCGGAAAGGGGGTGTCTTACTGCGCCACCTGCGACGCTCCCTTCTTCAAGGAAAAGCCGATAGCCGTGGTGGGTGGCGGCAATGCCGCTATCAGCGAAGCCCTGCACCTGGCCAAATTCGCCTCTCATGTGATAGTGATACACCGCCGTAACCAGCTCCGCGCCACCCGCATCATGGAAGAGAAGGCGCGGGCACAATCCAGAATAGAACTACTCTGGGATACGGTGGTAGAGAAAATTGAGGGTAAAGATGCGGTCAAGCGGCTGATTCTGCGCCATGTGAAAACGGGCAAGCCGTCTACCCTGGATGTAGCCGGCGTCTTTGTCGCCGTCGGGCTTAAGCCCGATACCGATTTCCTTAAAGGCGTCGTGCCCCTGGATAAAGCCGGCTATATCATCACCAACGACCGGATGGAGACGGAAATACCCGGTATCTTTGCCGCCGGCGATATTCGCCAGCATTCTCCCCGCCAGGCGATAACCGCCGCCGGAGATGGCGCCACCGCCGCCGTATTTGCCGAAAGATTTATCAGCCAATAGTCTGGCGCTCCGCCATCAACTAAAGTATAATAGGTAAGGTGAAATTATGAAGGTTATTTTCCTACAGGATGTACCCAACGTGGCCCAGGCCGGCCAGGTAAAAGAGGTGGCTGATGGCTACGCCCGGAACTATCTCATCCCCCGAAAACTGGCCGCAATGGCCCAGCCCCAGGCGGTCAGCCAGATAGCAGCCAGAACCAAAAAGATTGAAGCCCGCCTCACCGGCGAGCTAACGGAGCTGGCCGGCCAGCTGGAAGGCAAGGAGGTCAGCCTCAAGGCCAAGGCCGGCGCCAAGGAGAAGCTTTACGGCTCCATCACCAGCGCCGACATCGCCGCCGAACTGAAGAATGTCACCGGGATTGAAGTCGATAAGAGAAAGATAGAGCTGGAGGAGCCTATCCGCCAGCTGGGCAGCTACGAGATAGCCATTAAGCTGGGCAAGGATATCGCACCCAAAGTAAGGGTTACCGTGACCGAAGAGGAAGCGGAAGAGAAGCCTGCAAAGAAGGAGAAAAAGACCGCCAAGAAGAAGGAGGCGCCCAAGGCAGAAGAGAAGGCGGCTAAGGAGAAGAAGACAACAAAGAAAGCCGCCAAGACCACCAAGGCAGCAGAGAAGAAGACGCCCAAGAAAGCAGCAGCCAAGACCACCAAGAAAGAAGCTAAGGCTAAGAAGGAAGAGAAGACAGGATGAATGGCGACAAATTGCCGCCGCATGATACTGATGCCGAGGAAGCCGTAATCGGTTCACTGCTGATTGACGGGTCGTCCATCCACAAGGTTGCCACTATCCTCCAGCCGGTGGACTTCCACAGCGAGCGCAACTCGCTGATATACGGGGCGTGCCTGTCCCTCTACGAGCGTGATGACGCCATAGACCAGATTACCGTGGCCCAGGAGCTCGACCGGCAGGGAAAACTTGAGACCTGCGGCGGCGCGGCCAACTTGAGCCACTTAATTGCTATCTGCCCCACCTCTCTTGATATCGAGCACTACGGTCAGATTGTCAACCGCCTTTCGATAATGCGCCGTCTGATTAATGCCGGGGGCCAGATTTCCAACATCGGCTACCGGGCCGACCCTGACGTCGACCACAGCCTCAACGATGCCGAGGACGTCCTGTTCCGGCTGCGCCACGGGCAAAGCCGGCGGGACCTGACCCATATTCGCCAGGTGCTGGACCGGTACTTTGAGACCACCGCCGAGGCAGAGGGTGAAGCGAGGGGACCAATCCCCTACGTGCTTTCCGGTTTCGCCGGTCTGGACGAATTCACGGGCGGATTTCAGCGCTCTGACCTGATTATTGTCGGCGGGCGGCCGAGTATGGGTAAGACCAGTTTGGCCCTCAGCCTGGCCCGAAATGCCGCCGTGGAACAGGGAGCCTGCGTAGCCCTCTTCAGCCTGGAGATGGCGCGGGAGCCGCTGGTGCTGCGCCTGCTGGCCAGCGAAGCCGAGGTTGATTCCCGTCAGGTTCGCCTCGGGCATCACACCGAAGAGCAGGAACAAAGGATTATGGATGCCATCGGCCGGCTCTCTGAAGCCCCAATTTATATCGATGATACCCCACAACTGCGGGTAGTGGAGATGAGAAGTAAGACCCGCCGCCTCTTCTACGAGCGTGGTGTTGACCTGATTATTATTGACTACCTGCAGCTGATGCAGGGAGATAGAAGGTCTGATAACCGTGTCCAGGAGGTCAGTGATATCTCTCGCGCCCTGAAAGGGCTTGCCCGTGAGATGAACGCGCCGGTGCTGGCGGTATCGCAGCTAAGCCGTGCCCCTGAGGGGCGAGCCTTACATGAACCACAGCTTTCCGACCTGCGTGAGAGCGGCAGTATCGAACAGGATGCCGACGTCGTCATCTTCGTCTACCGTGACGAATACTACTATACCAGCAAAGATGACTGGGAACGAGAGCACCCCGGTGAAAGCTACCCGCCGCCGGCGGATATAATCATCGCCAAACACCGCAACGGCCCCACCGGCGTAGTCAAGCTCCTGTTCAAACCGAGGATGGCCAAGTTCGAAAATATTCCCAACCAAGAGCCAAGCCTGTTATAAAACCTTATACCGGTCAAATTTACTATGGAGCAATTTAAGGGTTTCCCGTCTAAAATGAAATTTACCGCCGTACCCGATTTTTTCCTGAGCAAGCTGCTGCCTCAAATCAGCGATATTAATGAGCTGAAAACAACCCTCCACATCTTCCAGACGCTCTACCACAAGCGGGGTTATCCCCGCTTTGCCACCTATAAAGAGCTGGCGGGCAATAAAAGCCTGATGAGCAGTCTTAGAGGGGATGGTCAGCCGCCCGATAAGGCGCTGCGCCGCGCCCTGGAAATGGCGGCCGGGCGGGGCACCATACTTCATCTGGCCCTGGAGCGGGACGGTGTGCCCGAGGACATATATTTCCTAAATACCGAGGCAGACCGGCAGGTTATGGCCAGGATTCAAAACGGCGAGCTTAAATTAAGCGGAATTAAAGCCACAGAGCCGGCCTACGTTGACGCCGAGGAGCCGCCCGACATCTTTACCCTATATGAGCAGAACATCGGCATGCTAACCCCAATGATTGCCGATGAACTGCGTGACGCCGAGCAGCTCTACCCCCAAGACTGGATAAGGGACGCTATCAAAGAGGCGGTTGCCCTCAACAAGCGAAGCTGGAGGTACATCGCCAAGATTTTAGAAAACTGGTCAGCCGAAGGTAAGAGTGATGGAACAAATCGGGGAGATACTAAAAAGACAGGCCCGGACAAATACGTCAAACAAAAATATGGGCACATTGTCAAGCGCTGAAGAAACGGCAGAGGCACCATCAAGCTCAGTCTGCTCTGTCTGCAAGGGAGTCGGCTTTGTCCACCCCCGCCTGTCCTCGGGTAATCCGGACTACAGCCGAATCGTGCCCTGCAGCTGTACCCGGCAGGAACGGGATAAAAAGAGCCGGAGCCGACTGCAGCGCTACAGCGGCCTTGAGCTGGAGCTGCTGCAAAAAATGACCTTTGATAATTTCGACTGGAAGCGGGTCAATCTGCCGCCGGAGCAGCGCGAGAACCTGAAGAAGGCGTACGATACCGCCCTTGAATTCGCCAGGTCACCCCAGGGCTGGCTGGTATTGCAGGGGGATACCGGCTGCGGTAAAACCCACCTGGCGGCGGCTATCGCCAACTACCGCCTCAAAGAGGGCAAGCCGGTCAAATTTGTGGTAGTGCCCGACTTCCTCGACCACCTGCGCTCTACCTTCACCCCGGAGAGCCCGGTGACCTACGACCAGCTCTTTGAAGAGGTAAAGAACGCCCCACTGCTCATCCTGGACGACTTCGGCGAGCAATCAACCACCCCCTGGGCGGAGGAGAAGCTCTACCAGGTTATCAACTACCGCTATAATGCCCGGCTGGCCACCGTCATCACCACCCGCCTGACCATCGATGAGATGGCCGGCCCCATAGTCTCCCGTTTCCTCGACCATCAACTCAGCATGATATTTCACGTCACCGCTCCCGATTACCGCACCGATGCCACCGCCAACCGTAATAAGACGGCTCGGGGGCGGAAAGAGCGCCGGGGCTAACCGCTAATTTGCATAGCTCTATCGCTTTTTGTAAAATAGGTAGGTTTTTGTATTATGAGCGTGAATGTAATAAGTCTTCCAGTTCTGGTATTAAATCAAAGCTATGAACCGCTTAACGTATGCCGGGTGCGGCGAGCCATAGTGCTGATACAGCACGGTAAGGCAGAGATGCTGGAGAACGGCTCCGGATTTATCCACGCCGCCAGCGAAGACTTCCCCCTGCCTTCGGTAATCCGTTTAGCCCGTCTGATTAAGCGCCCCCGGCCGCAGAGGAAACTGACCCGCCTGGAGATTTTCCACCGGGACCACTACACCTGCCAGTACTGCGGCAAGCAGACCGGCCAGCTTACCCTGGACCATGTCATACCCCGATACCGGAATGGTGAACATGCCTGGGAAAACGTGGTCAGCGCCTGCATCTCATGTAACCGGCGCAAGGCGGGAAAGACCCCCGAAGAAGCCGGAATGAAGTTAACCCACAAGCCCGCGCCGCCGCGAGGTGACGCCTATTTCTACATACCCCATCGCTACCGGCAAAGCCAGAGCCAGTGGCAGAAATACCTGCCCCAGTAAGAACTAACCCTATTTAGACGATTTTTCTTCAACGGTGATTTCACTGAGAGGTAATTCTACGTTTGCCTGGCCCTCTATCTCCACCAGCACCGTTTCCTTGAGTGGATTACTCCCCACCACCCTGGCCGGCCCCATAGCTGTGGACACCTGCTGGCCTACCTTGGGCATCTTCTTTTTCATGCTCTGGTACTGCCCGCTTTCATAAGCCAGGCAGCACAACAGGCGCCCGCAGACACCGGATATCTTCATCGGGTTGAGGGGTAAATCCTGGTCCTTAGCCATCCTGATGGAAACAGGGGAGAACTCGCAGAGGAAATTCGCACAGCACAGAGGACGCCCGCACCGCCCGAAGCCACCCACCACCTTGGCTTCATCCCTGGGTCCCAACTGTCGCAGTTCGACCCGCAGCTTAAAACGGCTGTTTAACTCCCTAACCAGATCGCGGAAGTCAACCCTCTCAGTAGCGCTGAAGAAGAAGGTGAGCCGACTGCCATCGAGACTGTATTCCGCCGATAGCAGTTTCATCGGCAACCTGAACTTGGTTATCAGCTTGGCGCACTCGGCCATAGCCTTAGCCTCTTTGGCTTCCAGCTCCTTAGCCTGTTCCATATCCTCCGGCTCCGCCTTGCGCACCACCGGCTTCAGCTCATTGGTAACCTCACCGGATACAACCTGCCCGGGAGCAATAATCACCCTCCCCAGCTCCTGACCGCGAGTAGTTTTGACCACGACATAGTCGCCCACCTCAAGTTCAATACCCGCCGGATCAAAGTAATATATCTTGCCGGCTCTCTTAAAACGTACGCCAACGATATCAGCCATAATTTACCACCGCTCTCCTTTCCGGTATGCTGAGCATCAGCACCTCCAGCACCAGCCGCGTATTGGCATTCTGCCTTAGCTGTTCCCCCGCAGCTTGAATACTGCTGATAAAAGCCCTTATCTCCGCCAGACTATAACCCTGAGCAAGCTCAACCAGCACGTCCTTTCGGTCGATATTGGTTATTACATCACCACAGCCTAGCTTGACCAGTAAGAGGTCGCGCCACCAGTCGAGCCATAAATCCAGTATCTCCTGAACCAGGCTCCGGCCCTGGCTGAACAAGGCCACCAGCTGGGAGGCATAGCCGAAACGCTCCTCATAATCAGCACTCGTTATGTCAAGCAACCTGTCCAGCCTCTGGCTGCGCTCATCGAACAAGCTATCATCCCTGGCCGCCGATATTGCCCAGCCCAGACAGCCGTGACTGAGCCTGGCCAGAAGCTCGGCCTTCTGCAGTTCAACGCCCCAGCTTTCACTCAGGGCAACCCCTACCTGGGAGGTGGCCAGCGGGCGTAGCTCTAATCGCTGGCAGCGGGATACCACGGTTGCCAGCAGAACCGACTCGTTGGCGGTAAGCAAAATAAAGATTACCCCGGCCGATGGCTCCTCCAGAGTCTTGAGCAGGCAGTTAGCCGCCTCCGTCGACATGAGCTCAGCCCCGTCAATAATGAATACCTTATACCTGCCCTCGAAAGGGGGCAGGCTGGATGAGTGCTGTATCTCCCTGATCTGGTCAATGCCGATTTCAGTGCGCGGCTTGTCATTAGAACTACCGATAGAGTTCAAGCCAATAACCTGGACATCGGCATGATTACCCGAAGATATTTTCTGACAGGCATCACACGAACCGCAGGGAGACTCATCCCCCTGACAGTTAACCAGCCGGGCTAAGTCCAGCGCCAGGGTCATCTTGCCGACGTGCGGGGGGCCCACCAGGAGATAGGCATGAGACATAGCTCCCTGCTCCAGGCTGCGCTGAAGTAAGGATACCACTCTAGATTGCCCTACTATCTGCCACACACCAAAACTCCCCACTAGGCTAAATCGTGCCGGATGAGGTCATCAAGGGTCTCCCTGCGCCGGATAAGGCGCGCCCCGCCTTCCCTGACCAGAACCACCGCCGGCTTGAGTGAGGCGTTGTAGTTGCTGGCCTCTGGTAAAGAATAAGCGCCGCAACCCGGTATCGCTAATATATCGCCGGCGACGGGTTCCGGCAAGTCAATGTCCCTGATTAATATATCGCCTGATTCGCAGAACTTGCCGGAAATGGTGAACTTACCGGCTGCCTTATCCTTCATGCGGTTGGCGATTACCGCCTCTAATTTGGCTTCATAAAGGGCGGGGCGGATATTATCCGCCATGCCGCCATCCACCGATACATAGCACCTGACCCCGGGTATATCCTTGACCACCCCTACCGTGTACAGCGCCACGCCCGCCTGCCCCGCTATCGACCGCCCCGGCTCGATAATAAGCCGCGGCTGTGCCAGCCCCAGCCTCTGACATCCATTAATAATGCCGGAGGTTATGGCCTCGGCATAGGCGGAAATGGGCGGGGCGGGAGAATCCAGAGTATACTGAATGGCAAAGCCGCCGCCAATATCCAGCTCTTCTATCTCAAAACCGTGCTTCTGCTTCATCTCGGCGGCAAAGCTGAGAATAATATCTATCGCCTGCTGATACGGCTCAAGCTCGGCAATCTGGGAGCCGATATGAAAATGCAACCCCCGCAGGTTAAGCTGGGGCATAGCCAGGGCGGTAGCCAGCGCCTTCTCGGCCTGAACCATAGGCACGCCAAACTTGCTATCGAGACTGCCAGTTGTGATATAGCGGTGGGTATGAGGATCCACACCGGGGGAAAGCCGCAAAAGTATACCGGGCTTATCGCCCCGCTCACTGGCAAGCTCACCCAGCAGGTTAAGCTCATGGAGATTATCCACCACGATGCGCCCGACACCCCACTCCAGGGCCAGCTTTAATTCCTCAGCCGATTTATTATTGCCCGGGAAATAGACCCTGTCCATTGGGAAACCGGCGGAACGGACAATACTGATTTCACCAGCGGAGACCACATCCAGCCCCAGCCCCTCCTCTTTAAAGAGCCGGGCCAGAGCCTTGTTGATAAAAGCCTTGGCGGCATAGAGAACGGTGGTATCGGCATAGCGCTGGCTGAACTCTCGCTTAAATTCGGCGCAATTATTTCTTAAGCTGAATTCGTCAAAGAGGTAAAGGGGCGTGCCAAACTCAGCGGCTAGCTTTACAGCATCACAACCGCCGATAACCAGATGACCACTATCATTAACAGCCGAGGCTGATGGGAATAATTTAAGCCTGGATTCCATATGTTTAAATGTTAACAGTGACAGCTATTTAAGTCAATTTATTTTTTTAAGAAGAGGGGCTAACGCCCCTCTTAGACACCCCCAGAAATATAGGGGTGGGGGAAGATAAACACGAATTAAAAGCGGGGTGGGGAAAAAAGAGTTTTAGAGGCTAAAACGGGGCCCCCGCGAAAATGAAATTTTAGTGGGGTGAGAAGCCTATAAGGGCGGGTGGGTGGGAAGAAAAACAAAACTTTAAAATGGTGGGGTGGGGGGAAGCAAGAGATAAATCGTATTGGGGCGCATGCCCCCCAATACGATTACAGGTCGGTATGACTGGCTAATCCGCTCTTAGCTTGTAGCGCTGTATCTTGCCGGTGCCAGTCTTGGGCAGGTCTTTAACGAACTCTATCCACCGTGGATACTTATAAGGCGCTATGCTCTTCTTGACAAAGAGTTTAATATCCTCGGCTAGTTTTTCTGACGGGCGTTGGCCTTTCTTAAGAGATACATAAGCCTTGGGCTTGACCAGGCCGTGCTCGTCTTTATTAGCCACCACCGCCGCCTCGAGCACCGCCGGGTGAGAAATCAGGGCGTCTTCTACCTCAACAGGTGAGACCCATATGCCACCTACCTTGAGCATATCATCGCTGCGGCCACGGTAATAGTAGTAACCTTCGGCATCATGGTAATACCTGTCTCCGGTATTGAACCACTCTCCGAGCATGGAGGTCTTGGTCTTATCGTGGTAGCGATAGTAATAGGCGGCGGTTGATTCCCCCATTACATACAGAGTGCCCACCTCGCCTTCAGGTACCTCTTCACCATCATCATCGAGAATCCTGGCTTGATAGCCGGGGACCAGCTTACCCGAGCTGCCCGGTTTGACATCGCCCGGGCGATTGGAGATAAAAATATGCAACAGCTCGGTGGAGCCTATTCCATCCAGGATGTCCAGGCCGAACCTTTTCTTCCACTCAAAAAAGATTCCCTTGGGCAAAGCCTCACCGGCTGAGGTACAGATGCGCACCGAGGATAAATCGTATTTCTTCTCGGCGTCTTCCACCTCCAGCATATTGGCATACAGCGTGGGCACGCCGAAGAATACCGTGGGGTGATAGCGGTCTATGGTGGCGAATATGGTCTCGGGGCGGGGTCTATCGGGGAGCAGCACCACCGAGGCGCCGATAGCCAGGGGATAGAAGAAGCTGTTACCCAGCCCGTAGGCAAAGAAGAACTTAGACGCCGAAAAAAGCAAATCATCCTGAGTAATGCCCAGAACAGCCTTGGCATAGTTATCAATGCAGCTGAAAACATCGTGCTGAAGGTGAACCGCTGCCTTGGGAACACCGGTACTGCCGGAGGTGTAATTCCAGAAAGCGGCATCTTCAAAGGTGGTGTAAGCCACATCCAGTTTATCGGAACAGCGATCGACAATGTCATGGAAAGCGATATGATAAGCCCTCGTTTTTTTGCCGACGACGATAGTGTTTTCCAGATAGAGAAACTTCTCCTTGAAGCCCTCGATTTCCTCAATAAAATCAGCGTCGGCGATAAGGGTGCGGGTGCGGCTGTTATTCAGAAGATAGCGGTAGTCATGCATGGTATACATGTAGTTGACCGGCGTCGGAATAGCGCCGATTTTTATGGCACCAAAGAAGCTGGCCATGGCTTCCGGGGAATCGTACATCGCCAGCATCACCCGCTCTTCCATATGCACGCCGAGGATTTTAAGCGCATTCCCCACCTTGTTTATCAGGCTCTGCATTTCAGCATAGGTATAGGTCTCATCCTTATAGTATACGGCTATTTTATCACCCAAGCCCTTGTCCACCATCTCATCTATCAGCTTGGTGGTGATGTTGTAGTACTGGGGAATAGAACTCTGGTATTTATATTGTCTTTCCATCTTGGTCACACAACTTCATAATAAGGGATATCTCTTTTAGTTTATAATAAATGCTCTTTTTTTACAAAGCTGGACAGCTAACTAGCCAAACACCCTCACCCCCTGTATCCCCCTCTCCCTCA
>JABMRW010000003.1 GCA_013202445.1 Deltaproteobacteria bacterium
CCCCTCTCCAAGAATGGAGAGGGGGACAAAGGGGGTGAGGTTGATACAGACTCATCACCTTTGCATTCAAACCCCTTCTATGCTATATTTTAGCTACACAACTTAATAAAACCACCGCTAGGGGTGCTTGAGCGGCTGAGAGGCAGCATAACGCCAACCCTAGGAACCTGACCTCGGTAATACGAGCGGAGGGAAGCGGTAGCAACTTAGACCAAGGGTTTAGAGTAAGCGCCGAAGCCCTTGGTTTTATTTTTTGGAGGCAGCTATGACTCAACTGGAACTGGCCAGAGCAGAGACTATCTCCCCGCAGATGAGCCTGGTGGCGGAGAGAGAGGGGCTGGAGGCGGAGTTTATCCGGCGGGGGGTGGCCGAGGGAACTATAGTAATCCCGGCCAATCCCGGGCACAAAAACCTCGTCCCCGGCGGCATCGGGCGGGAGCTAAAGACCAAGGTCAACGCCAATATCGGCACCTCCTCCGACTTCGGCAATATAGACACCGAGCTGGAGAAGCTGCG
This sequence comes from Deltaproteobacteria bacterium, assembly GCA_013202445.1. GTDB lineage: Bacteria > Chloroflexota > Dehalococcoidia > Dehalococcoidales > BS750m-G39 > JABMRW01. Next base: position 517 of record JABMRW010000003.1, read on the forward strand.
GGTGGCCATTGACTGCGGCGCCGACGCCGTCATGGACCTGTCCACCGGCGGCGACATAAACGCCATCCGTCGGGCGATAGTTACAGCCAGCCCGGTAATGATAGGCACGGTGCCCATCTACCAGGCAGGCATCGAAGCCATGAACAAACGGGGCGCCATCGTCAAGATGACCGTCGACGACCTGTTCTCATCTATAGAAGAGCACGCCCGGGACGGCGTTGATTTCATCACCGTGCACTGCGGCACCACCCGCGCCGCCGTCGAACATCTAAAGAAGCAGGGAAGAGTGGCCGACGTGGTATCGCGGGGCGGGGCATTTCTCATCGGCTGGATGCTGCACAATGAGCGCGAAAATCCACTCTACGAATATTTTGACCGCCTTTTAGATATAGCCAGGGAGTTCGACGTAACCCTGAGCCTCGGCGACGGCATGCGTCCCGGCTGCCTGGCCGACGCCACCGACCGTCCCCAGATAGAGGAGCTGCTGGCCATCGGCGAGCTGGTAAGCAAAGCGCGACAGGCCGGTGTGCAGGTTATGGTGGAGGGGCCGGGGCACCTGCCCTTAAATCAGATCGAAGCCAATGTCCAGCTGGAGAAGTCTATTTGCCAGGGGGCGCCCTTCTACGTATTGGGCCCGCTGGTAACCGATGTTGCCGCCGGCTATGACCACATCACCGGGGCTATCGGCGGGGCTATCGCCGCCGCCGCCGGCACCGACTTCCTGTGCTACGTAACACCAGCTGAGCATCTCTCCCTGCCCGACCCCGAGGACGTGAGGCAGGGGGTTATCGCCTCCCGCATTGCCGCCCACGCCGGCGACATCGTCAAAGGGGTAAAGGGCGCTGCGGACTGGGACCGGCAGATGGCCCTGGCCCGAAAGAAGCTGGACTGGGAAGAGCAGGCCAGGCTTTCTTTAAACCCTGAGCTTGCCCGCCGGGTTCACGGCAAGCACACATCGGTCGGCAAAGCCTGCAGCATGTGCGGGGAATACTGCGCCATGGAATTGGTGGAAAAGTACCTGGGGGCATCGGTAACCAGGTGCTAATACAATAAATATGGAGAGATAGATGGAACTCGATGAGGTAACCATATCCAGAGCGATAACCGAAACCTTCATGAAGGAATTCCAGGAGGCGATGGACATCGAGGCAGCCATCGGCGGCGCCGGACCGGCCGGTATGGCCGCAGCTTACTACCTGGCAAAAGCGGGAATAAAAACGGTCATTTTTGAGAGAAGTCTCCGCCCCGGCGGCGGTATGCCCGGCGGGGGGATGATGTTCAATACCATCGTGGTGCAGGAGGAAGCCAGGGGGATACTGGATGAGTTCGGCGTCAGAACCAGAGAGTACGAAAAGGGCTACTATACCGCCGACTCCGTAGAGGCATCCTCGGCCATTTGCCTCAAAGCAATCCAGGCAGGAGCCAAGATATTCAATTTAATAAGCATCGAAGATGTTATGATAAGGAAGAACGACAGGATAACCGGCCTGGTATTGAACTGGAGTGCGGTTAATTTAGCCGGACTGCATGTCGACCCCCTGTCCATACGCTCAAAGGTGGTAATCGACGCCACCGGCCATGCCAGCGAAATCTGCCACATAGTGGTGAACAAGCTTGGCGTCAAGCTAATGACAGAGGGAGGCGGAATACTGGGTGAAAGGTCTATGTGGGCTGAGATAGCCGAAAGGAAGATAATAGAGAATACCAGAGAGGTCTATCCCGGCTTGATTGTGGCCGGTATGGCCGCTAATGCCGTTTGCGGCGGCCCCCGAATGGGCCCTATCTTCGGTGGTATGCTTCTTTCCGGAAAACATGCGGCTGAGGTCGCCATGAAAATTATAAAAAAGCCGGCGGGCTCCTAGTGCTGGAATTTTTTCTAATAAGATTATGAAAATAGGCGGCGGTTTTAATCTAGGCAAGTTATTCGGCATCCAGTTCCGGCTGCACTATACCTGGTTTATAATATTCATATTAATAACCGTCTCGCTTTCGTGGTGGGTCTTCCCCGTTTTCTACCCGGGCTGGAGCCAGCTGCTCTACTGGACTATCGGCCTGGCCAGCAGCCTGCTGGTCTTTGCCTCGGTATTAGCCCACGAGCTGGCCCACAGCCTGGTGGGCAGAGCCAACGGCATCCCCATTAAAAGCATAACCCTGTTCCTTTTCGGCGGGGTGGCCCAGATGGCCAGGGAGGCAACTAAAGCCGGCGCCGAATTCAAAATGGCGGCCGCCGGACCTGCCTGCAGCCTGGTAATCGGGGGGGTGTTTGCCGTGGTCTGGGTATTGACCCGGGACATTATCGAGCCGGTAGCGGCTATGGCTTTTTACCTGGCTCAGATTAATGTGATTCTGGCTATATTTAACCTGATACCCGGTTTCCCGCTGGACGGCGGGCGTGTCTTCCGCTCTTTATTGTGGCGGTTTAGCGGCAACTACCAGCGCTCCACACGAATCGCCACCCGTACGGGGCAGGGTGTGGCCTTTGCTTTTATGCTGGGCGGTATTTTGATGATGGCCTTCCTTGAGGATTGGATAGGCGGTATATGGATAATCTTTATCGGCTGGTTCCTGTACAACGCCGCCTCAGCCAGCTATCGTCAGGCTCAATGGCAGGAGGCCCTGCGCGGCATCACCGCATCACAGGTGATGACCTCCCACTATGCAACAGTCCCGCCCGATATTACCCTTAAGCAGCTGGTTGAGGGGTATGTCCTGCTCAGGGGTCAACGCTTCTTCCTGGTGGCTGATGAGAGCGGGTTTAAGGGGATTTTAACCCTGCGTAATATCAAGTCCATTCCTCAGTCAAGCTGGAATACAACCCCGGTAGAGAACATAATGGTCCCCGCCGGTCAGATTAAGACAGCCCGCCCCGAGCAGGACGTCATGAACATCATGGCGGAGATGAGCGAGAGCGCCATAAATCAGATGCCGGTAGTAGACGAGGGCAGAGTTATCGGGCTGATTACCCGTGACAACCTATCAAGGGCCCTGCGTACCCGCAACGACCTGGGGATATAGAAAATATATATATTATATAATTAGGGAGGCAAGATGAATAGTTCCAGCCAGAATCCGAACCTGGGTGAGGCAGCCGGCAGTTTTCTGGCCGACCTGCCCGCCGAAGAAGGCGAGAAAAGCCAGCAGGCAGTATATGGATTCGTGCGCTGGTACGGCAGCAAGCGTTCCCTTTCTTTACTGACCGCCCATGAGGTGGAAAATTACGCGGGGCGATTATCGTCAGCCGGGGCCAGCTATTTAACTAATGTCGAGCAGGTAAAAGCCTTTCTGGCCTACGCCAGGAAACGGGGCTGGGTCAAGGCCAACCTGGCGGCTCACCTCAAGACCAGGAAGTCCAAGACCAGGCTGTCTTCCCCGGCCGGACGGCGGCAGTCACCAGCCAACCCCCTGACCCGGCAAGGATATACCAAGCTGGAAGCCGAGATTGCCGAGCTGAAAAACCGGCGGCTGGAGGTTATCGAGGATATGCGCCGGGCGGCGGCGGATAAGGATTTCCGCGAGAACGCGCCCCTGGACGCCGCCAGGGAGGAGCGGGGGTACCTGGAGGGCCGGATGATAGAGCTGGAAGCGTCCCTAAAATCGGCTACCATTATTGATGAAACAAAAAAAACCGGGTCCAAGGTAAGCGTGGGTGACAGTGTTATCCTGATCGACCCGGCTTCCGGCGAGGAACTGCGCTACACCGTGGTCAGCCCCCGGGAAGTAGACCCGGTCAAGGGCAAAATTTCGAGCCATTCACCCATAGGTAAAGCCGTTATCGGCTGCGTCCAGGGAGAAATGGTAGAGATAACCGCCCCCCTGGGCAAATTATGCTACCAGATTAAGCAGATTGAGTGTAAATAGCCGCACTACACGCCACACAATTCACCCCTACTATTGAGGTATTGACAAAGAGGTCAAGGCTACTTAAAGTATTTAGACAAGATTTGAGGACTACAAATGGCCAGATGTCGTAACTGCGGACAGAGAACCGAGGGTGATTTCTGCCAGTGGTGTGGTTACCCGATATTGAGGGGTCGCCGCCGAAGGCCGCTAAAATCAGCCGAGGAAGCCAGGGCTAGAGCAATAAGAGAGGTCGAGAAGGCTAAGGCCAGGCTCGAAGCCGAGGAAGCCAGGACAGCCAGGGAAGCAGAGAAGGCCAGGGCAATAAGGGAAGCCGAGGAGGCTAAGGTCAGGGCCAGGAAAGAAGCCAAGGAGACCAAGGAGAGAACCAGGACAGAGGACAAGGAGGCCAAGGAGAGAACCAGAACAGGAGCCGAGGAGGCCAGGTTAGCCAGGGAGGCCGAGGCTAAGGCGATAAAAGAGGCCGAGGAAGCTAAGGAGAAGGCCCGGCTAGAAGCCGAGGAGGCCCAGAGAGCCAGGGAGGCCGAAGCCAGAGCAATAAAAGAGGCCGAAGAGGCCAGAGAAGAGGCCGAGGAGGCTAAGGAGAGGGCCCGAATAGAAGCCAAGGAGGCCCAGAGAGCAAAAGAAGCCGAAGCCAGGGCAATAAGAGCTGAC
>JABMRW010000004.1 GCA_013202445.1 Deltaproteobacteria bacterium
ATCGCAGAGGTTGGGGGTTCGAATCCCCCTATCTCCACTTTTTTCAACTACTATCTTCTTCACCAACGACCCGCTGCTTAGAAGCCGGTAGGACAACTTTCGGGCCTTTTGGGTAGTTTTGAGGCTAACTTACCCCGGATACCGGAGCAAAATCCGCCGGAGCAGTTACTTCTCGATGAAGACTCCCTTGATGATTTTGCTATAGCGCTGGTAGAGGTAGGCGCTGACCAGGAGGAGTATCCCCAGGCCGACAAAGGCACCAATGCGATATCCCATCTCCAGCTTGAACACATCAAAGACGAAGACCTTGCAGATAGCTATCACCAGCAGGACCAATGCGCCCAAACGCACATAGCGCCAGCGTTTTACGATGCCGATAACCAGGCCTATGACAGCGTAAAATGCCCAGACAGCCGTCAGCGACAGGTTCTGAGCGCTCCTGAGGCCTTCTTTTACCGGTGCCTCCGCAGCCCTCAGGGCGTTGGAGAAAGAACCCCAGACTTCAAAGCTCAGCAGCCAGATAGTGAAGAAGTTGGCGGCTATCAGAATAACCGAAGCGCCTGCCTTGCTTATCCCGGATAGCCTGCTTTCCCGCAGCATAAAATAGCCGGCCACGTACAGGGCAGCAATACTTACGGCAAAAGCCAGAAAGCGCTCATTCAGTACCGGCTGAAAGGTGCGCAAATTAACCGGGGTATCGAAGAACAGGAGGCGTATTGCCATAAGGGAAAAAGCAACCCAGCTATACCAGCGGAGCTGAGGCAGGCGATAAGTATATGAGAGCCATACCAGAACCGCGCCTTCCGCTGCCCAGGCTATCGTCGTCCAGGCCGTGTCACCAAGCTGGACGGGTATAGCCACGGTGAGGAAGACCAGAGCGACGGCCGAGGAAAAGCAGCTAAGCCTGGCGCTGCCGGTACCTCTCCTTGCCATGGAGTAGCCCAGTATTCCGTAGAAGATGGCCAGCAAGAAGTATAGACTACCCATCCATGCCCTGAGCTCACCCCAGATAAACAGGCTTATTATTATAAATGCGGCGGCGTTGAAAAGGGTAAGAAACAGGTCGAAGGCCCGCGGCCCCCGGCGCCAGGCAAGATGGTAAAGTATGGTGACTCCGGCAAGGGCGAGGAGGATAAGAAGGCTCAGGCTGGCCGACACCGTCATTGTCTCGGAACTGTAACTTAATACCTCGGCACCGATTATCCACAGGGTAAGAAAGTCAGCCGCTCCCAGGAACACCAGGTGGTTGATTCTGAATTTTTGGTCCCGGTTCCTCCAGAGAAGATAACTAGTAAGGCACATGGCGGCTATGGCGAAGATGAAAGCCAGGAAGCGCTCATTGAATATTGGCTGAAAAGTGCGCAGATGGACCGGGGTATCGAAGAAGAGCAGGCGTATCACCACAGCCGAGAAGACAAGATAACTGTAGTAGCGGAAGACAGGTATTTTTGCCTTGAAGGCCAGCCACATCAGCACCGCCCCTTCCGCCGACCAGGCTATCGTCGTCCAGGCCTTGTCGCCCAGGTGAATCGGCAGGGCTATGGTGAGGAAGACCAGAGCGATGCCCAGGGCGAACAAACCGAGCCTGTTGCCCTCGGCCCGCCGTTTGAAAGCCAGGTAGGACACAGCGCCGAAGAATAAGGCTATGAGGAAGACAAACCCCCCCATCCACGCCCGGTAAGCGTCCCACATCAGGCCAAGGCTTATGCCGAAGTAAGCGGTGGCATTAATCATCATCAGGGTAAAGTCAAAAGCCTGAGGGGCACGGCGCCAGATGATGTGGAAGAGAGTGGTGGCGCCGGCGAAGATAAGAAAGATGATGGTTATGCCTATTTCGGCAGTGGCCAGGCTGATATCTCTCTCAAACTCACTGTGCCAGACGCCGAAGGCTATCAGTGAGCAGCCCAGCGCCAGAAGGGTGAACCAGCGCCAGTTGCGAAAGCTGGATAAGATAAGGACACCGATGTCAACCAGAATGACATAGGCCAGCAACTGAACGGCCTGACCTGCTCCGCCGGCCGCCGACCCGCTCCCTCCAAAAGCCCCCAGAATGAAGGGGGCGATAAAGGCGCCGATGATACCTAGTATAGCCAGGGACATGGAATTGTAGCGGAGCGCCAGGATTGCCGAGACAATACTAACCAGAAACAGGAAGGCAAAGGCGACGTAGAAGTGAACAATGTCATAGATGGCGAAGGAGGCGAAGATAGAGAGGTAAAGGACCGCTATACCACCGCCGCTGAAGACCTGGGTTAAGATTGGATACCGTTTTCTCCACCAGTAACCGGCGCCGAGCATAGCCAGACCGATGATAACACCCAGAATGCCCCGCCCTGTGGGACCGAGCCAGTTGTTATCAAAGGCAAATTTGAGGAAAAAGCCGATACCGATGATAAGGGCAAGAACGCCTACCCGTGCCAGCCAGCTGCCGCCTAAAATCTGCTCCCACTCCCCCCTCCTGGCTTTAGGTGGCTTGGCCCTTGGGGGCTCGGCTTTAGGTTCCGGTGCTCTCACTACAACCGGTGGGGCTACCTCTTGAATTGGCGCTACCGGAACCGGCTCAGGTGGAGGTGGCGCGGTTATTCCCTGCTTGCTCTCCAAATCTACCAGGCGGCCGTTCATTACGATAACCAGGTCACGCAGGTGGCGCACTTCTTCTCGAAGTGCCGCCATTTCCCCAGAGCCTTCAGCCTTAGGCTCCTCAGTTTCCAGCAGGGGAGCGCCACAGAAGACACAAAAACGGGAGGTTGGCAGGTTTTCCCGGTTACACTTGGGGCACAGCATGGTTCGTCTCCTTGCTACTCCTCTTATCTCGCCCTTACCACATGGGTGCTGGCAATCTTGTCATGCCAGCCCTGTTTCTGCTTATCCCATATGACCCAGAGAAAGCCCAGGTATATCGGAATAGTGGATAAAATCTTGCCCGGAATCTCCCGCAGGGCGGCGCGTCCCAACCCGGGCACGGAACCGGCGGCGTCCACCACTTTAATGCCGACTGCCATCTTGCCAAGGGTCTGTCCTTTGAGTCCGGTGAAGAGCCAGTAATACAGCCAGGATACAAAAATCGCGGAAACACCCCCAACCTCATGGAGGGACAAAAATAAGGAGGAGACAGTCATAATCACCAGATAATCTATAATCGCCGCCGCAAAACGTATCCAGAAGCCCATGTACTCGACGGCTGTCTCCTGTGCGGCCGGTTCGGCACCCGGCGCTACCGCCGGCGCAGGCTGCTCAATAGTGGTCGCCAGACTGAAGCCACAATTAGCGCAGAAGCGCGCTTCGGGAGGATTATCATGTCCGCAACTCTTGCACCGCACTGATGCCATGCCCCCTGATAATTATTGCCCTAAGTATATGCCTATTGGAGTAGTTGTCAATACCGTTATCGGAAACCGGCGGTCAAGCTACGGCTTTAGGGCAGGCATTAAATCAGGAGGGATAAAAAAACGCCGGAAAGTGCGGCGGATAGTTAATTTTAGTGAAGGCTAAAATAAAACCAGTGTAAATTAGATACCGTGTATTTTGACTAAGTTGGTGCTTCCCGGAACAGCCAGGGGAATTCCGGCAATAATCACTATCAGGTCGCCCCTCTTGGCGAGGTTCGTCTCCAATGCCGCTTGGCTTGCCAGCTCGAAGACCTCCTCCAGATTTGCTGGCTCAGGTTCTTCAAGTGGTAGTACTCCCCAGACTAACGAAAGACGTCTCACCACGGACGGCGAGGGGGTCACCGCCAGAATAGGATGATACGGTCTATATTTCGATACCCTTAAGGCCGTAGTCCCAGCGGTGGTAAAGGCGACGATGGCCCTGGCTTGCACCTGGTGAGCCATCTGGCAGGCGGCTCTGGCAGCCGCGTCATTGACCTCAGGTAAGACATCCTGCCACTGGCTGCGGAGTATCTTCTCATAGGGGAACATTGCCTCAGCCTCTAAGGCTATTTTTACCATTGTCTCCACAGCTTCGACGGGATAACTGCCAATGGCGGTTTCCTCAGAGAGCATCAGAGCGTCACTGCCATCAAGGACAGCGTTGGCTACGTCGGCGGCCTCTGCCCTCGTCGGCGTAGCTGACCGGACCATAGATTCAAGCATCTGAGTGGCGGTAATTACCGGCTTTCCCTGGCGATTGGCCTCAGTTATAAGCTGTTTCTGGGCCATTGGCACTTTCTCGATGCTTATGTCGAGGGCCAAGTCTCCTCTGGCTACCATGATACCTTCCCCGGCCTCAAGTATGGCTTCGCTTTCTTCCAGAGCCCGCGCCTGCTCTATCTTGGCAATGACAGGTATGTCAGCCTTCATTTTTCGGAGTAGCTGCTTGACCTCTCGTACCTGCCGCACTGAGGAGATGAAAGATAGGGCAACGAAGTCAGCGTTCTCGGTGAGAGCAAAATCTAGATGCTGACCGAAAACGGCCTTGATATCCCCGTGGCCAAGTTTCAGTCCGGGAAGATCAAGGAGGATGCCTACAGGAAGTTTTAGCTTTTGACTGAGCGACCGAACTTCAGAAATGAGCTGGCTGTGCTCCTGAATTGTCCCATAGGCTAAGTTAAAGCGAGCGACGTCCATGCTGCCTTTTAGCATATTTTCAATAACTTGGGGAGAACTGCTGGCAGGACCCAGTGTGCAGACTATCTTGACGTGGCGTTTCACTGCGGTTTTGGTCATCGTCAATTATTATAGCATATCAAAAAATACGCAATTATGAAGAACCGTGTACTGCACAATAGGAGTTATCGTGTGATAAAGTTGACAAATTTACCGTTATATCAAAATATCAAATATATCAAAGTCACAATTCGCCGGAATGTTTAATAGGTATCAGTAATGAAAGCTCTCAAGCACGCTCCCTTTGCGGCGGTAATCGTGCTTTCTAGTTATTACTTTGCTGGATTACGGTTTGTCTGGGGAGCTCTATTTGAGCCTTTCGCGGTTTACCCTCGGCGCCGGCGCTGCCGGTTGCCTCTTCGGTGACGTTGGCTACCTGCGGCAGTGTATTCAGTATATCAACCAGTTCTATCGGTTGGCGCAGGAACACCATGATTGTGGGCTTATCCATGTGGGGTATAAGCTCGGTTCTTACCACCTGGGGTAAACTGTCAAGATGGTTTATGATGTCCAGTATTTGAGTCAGGTCTATAGGGGGCAATACTTCCAGTTCCCATTCCGGTTCTTCTTCGCCGGGTTTTTCAAAGGGCTGAAGTAGTTCCAGGAACTCGTTATCGGCTTTGCCGGCTTCTATAGTTGCCTTGATGGTCTCTACCGGAGGCTGAGACAGCTTATGGTCTAACTCTTCTTCAAATATCACCACCTGCTTCTTGAGGCTTTCCAGTTGATTGAGAAGCTCTACATATAGAGTTTTGGCGTTATCCTTCAATTCGGGTTGAATCTCCCTTATTCTTTCCTCCAGCATTCTTTCCGCCTGCTGTTGAGCCTTAGCCTTGATGGTCTCCGCTTCCCGGGTAGCCCTGGCTAAAGCTTCGGCTCTCTTTTCCTCGATTATTTTTTGAGCCTGTTCTTCCGCCCCGGCTAAAATCTTTTTGGCCTCAGCCTTTGCCTGCTCTTCGGCTTCACCCTGGACCTGTTTGGCTACGGTGTCAGCGTCAATGATTGTCTTTTCGGCGAGCTTGGTCAGCGACGCGAGGTGCTCGGCACGCTTGAGGAGGGTCTCGTTCTTTTTCATGAGCTCGGCGACAAAAGACGCTACCTCTGCCTTGTCCAGCCCCTCCGCCGCCTTCTTGAATTCGTGTCCCCACAGCTCCACGAAGCCATTTCTTTTATTGTTTTTAGCCATGGCACTACCCTATGGTTTCCCCTCTTACATTATAGTTCACAGGATAAGGTAAGTGTAAATAGGTGAATGGTAATATTGGTATAGGGATTTAGTAGGGGGTGAATTTACTTCTATAGGGAGCAAGAACTATTGATATAATTGGCTTTTGGTGATTTAATAACTCCGACCGGTGTTTAAGAGAGGTATTGGGAGGATTAATGTGAAATTCAGCGACCTGGGCTGGGCAGCGCTGCTCCATTATTACCAATCGAACAAGGATAGAAAGTACGTGAGGCTTTTCGGGGACGGTGAGTTTATCTCTAAAATTAGAGAAACACCGTGGGATGTCTCCTATCCTGAATTTGAGGCTAAGATCATCTCCGGTTTCGTTAATAGCCTGGGGCTGCGGTTGCCGGTGGGGACGAGGGGTGGCAACGTACTGGCGGAGATAATCAGGCTGCGTAGCTGTACCTCTAACCTTAAGGGAGTCAATCTGCTTGATTGTGATTTATCGGATAAGAGTTTGCTTAAAAGTATAAAGGAAATCTACCAGGGGCTCGGTAGCATTGACGGGCTCTGGGTGACCGGAATAACCAAGATTGCTCACGTGCTTAATGACTCTCTTTTTGTTATCCTCGATGTGAGAATAGCCGAAAACTTTAGTCTGCGTGATGAAGCTGATGACTATATTGATTGGCTGGTTCTTACCCAGCAGCATGCGCGGGAGGTGGCCAGTGACTTTGTGGCTCAAGGACTTTCCGGTTCGCCCGAGGCCTTCCTTTCCGAGAAGCTGGGTTATATTAGCTATGGTTGCCAGAAGTCACTGGCCCGGTTTATTGATGAGTATTTCTGGCTGACCGCCAGTGAAAACCTGCCTATCCCACCCAAATGGCTGCCGCCGTCACCGTAACCTCCAGCGGTGTCCAGCTTGTTTTTTCGTTCATTTTGACGTAAAATTTGCCTGTAGTTTAATTTGGCGGGAGTAGCTCAGTGGTAGAGCATCTGCTTCCCAAGCAGAGGGTCGCGAGTTCGAGCCTCGTCTCCCGCTCCAGGTCGTTTTCATTTGAGGCAATGGGTTATGTCGAAAAGTTTTCTACTTAAGGAACTGTCTCGCTATAAAATTGGCACCTGGGCAGATATCATTTATAGAAATGCGCTCCTTTATCCTGACCAGGAAGCCTTTGTTTATGGAGATACCAGGATAACCTACTCCGAGTTCAATACCAGAATCAACAAGCTGATTCATGCCCTGCATAAGATGGGGGTGAAGCAGGGGGATGTGATTGGCGTTCTATCCTGGAGCTGTCTGCAGTTTGCCGAGATATACGGGACGTCGATGAAGGGGGGGTTCATTGCCTCGCCTTTTAATCCCAGGTTACAGGCGAATGAGCTGGAGTATATTATTAACTATTCGGAAGCCAATACCCTTTTTGTCGGGCCGGAGTTATTTGAGGTGGCCAGTTCCATAAGGGGGAAACTGCCCAAGGTTAAGAAATTTATCTCCCTGGAGGGCGCCGGCCCCGATATGATAGCTTACGATGAACTGCTGAAATCATACCCCGGCGACGAGCCTGATGTTCAGGTGGACGAGGACGACCCCGTCTGCATCATTTATACCAGCGGCACTACCGGTATGCCCCGTGGTGCCCTGTATACTCAAAAACGCTTCATAGAGGACGCCAGGACACTGGTCATAGATATGAGCTTGCAGCCCGGGGACAAGCGGGTGCAGATAACGCCTCTCTTCCATATTGCCGGCAATACCCATTTCCGCTCCTCCCTCTACACCGCCGGCTGCAATATCATCGTCAAGTTCTTCGACGCGGCAACCACGCTAAAAATTATCCAGGAGGAGAAGGCTACCCATATGGACTTCGTGCCCACCCACCTGGTGGCCATGCTTAACCTGCCCGACCTAGAGAAGTATGACATCAGTTCGATGAAGTTCCTGTGGTACGGTGCTTCACCGATGCCCCAGGAGGTGCTGAAGAGGGGGATGAAGGTTTTCGGGCCTATTTTCGCTCAGGGGTACGGGCAGAGTGAGAGCGGCCCGGCTATTTCTTGTCTGAACAAAGACGACCATAATGTTCTGGATAAACCGGAGAAGGAACAGAAGAAGCTGGCATCGGCGGGGCGGCCGCATATCGGCGTGCAGGTGAGAGTTGTCGACGATAAGGATAAAGATGTCGGGCCCGGTGAAGCGGGTGAGATAATAGTGCGGAGCAAGCAGCTCATGGTTGAGTACTGGCACAGGCCCGAGGATACCAAGGCTAACCTCGTTAAGGGCTGGCTCCATACCGGCGATATCGGCTATTATGATGAGGAGGGCTATATCTATATCGTCGACCGGAAGAAGGATATGATTATCACCGGCGGCGAGAATGTCTATCCACGGGAGGTGGAGGAGGTTCTCTACCGGCATCCGGCGGTTATGGAGGCGGCGGTCATCGGTATCCCTGACGAGTACTGGGTGGAAAAAGTCCACGCTGTAGTAACTACCAAGGAGGGGGAAAAAGCTACCGCTGAGGAGCTTATCGCCTTCTGTAAAAAGAGCCTGGCCGGTTATAAGACGCCGAAGTCGGTGGAGTTTGTTGACGCCCTGCCCAAGAACCCTGCGGGCAAGATTTTAAAGCGTGAGCTGAGGGATAAGTTCTGGAAGGGGACATATAAAGATACTAAATAGCTGATGTAACCAGAGGAGAGTGAGTTATGGAGACCAGGATAACCAGCGCCAGCAAAGAAGTGATAATTGGGGAGGGGCGGCCCACGGTGCTTATCGGGGAACGGATTAACCCCAGCGGCCGCAAGAAGCTGTCCGAGGCGATAAAAGCGGGCGAGCTGGAGATTATCGGCAGCGAGGCTAAGGCCCAGGTTGAAGCTGGCGCTGATATTATCGATGTTAATGTGGGCGCCTTCGGCGTGGACGAGGTAGACGTGCTGCCCAGGGCGGTGAAGATCGCCATGAAAGCCGTGGACGCGCCCCTGTGTATCGACAGCTCCAACCCCGACGCTCTGGTGGCGGCGCTTAAGGTCTATAAGGGCAAGCCCCTGGTCAACTCGGTCAGCGGCGAGGAGCATTCCCTGACTAAGATTTTACCCGTCATCAAGGAGTACGGGGCCGCCGTTGTCGGTCTGACCCAGGACGACGAGGGTATCCCCGCTGGCGCCGACCGGCGGGTGGCAATAGCTCACAAGATAGTGGAGCGGGCGGGAAAGATGGGCATCCCTCCCGAGGATATAGTGATTGACTGCCTGGCTTTTGCCGTGGGCGCCGATACTGAATCGGGGCAGGTGACACTGGAAACCATTCGGCGGGTTAAAGCCGAGCTGGGGGTGAACATGACCCTGGGGGCGAGCAACATCTCCTTTGGTCTGCCCGACCGCGATTTAATCAACTACGCCTTTATGTCGGTGGTTATTGCCGCCGGCGCCACCAGCCTCATCGTTAATGTTGCCAGGGTGCGTCCCATCGTCCTGGCCGCCGACCTGGTGCTGGCTCAGGATAAACGCGCCCGCCGTTATATCGATGCCTACCGGCAGCGACAGAAGCTGCAGTAGATGGCCTCATAGACGCCAGCCGTCAACAGTATCGCCCGGTCAATTGCGCATACCACTGGTAGCTGATATAATTTGTTAGCTGATATAATCAAGTAGCTTTCCCGATATTTAAGAGGGTTTTGGCCATGGTTTCTGGTAAACAGCCGAAAGTAGCCGATAGTGATAAGCTGGAGACAATGCGGCATTCCGCATCCCATGTCCTGGCTGAGGCGGTTAAATCTATCTTCCCCGATGCCAGGTTCGGCATCGGGCCGGCTACCCGGGACGGCTTTTACTACGACTTTGAACTGCCCCGCTCGCTGACCACCGACGATTTACCGCTTATCGAGGCCAAGATGAAGGAGATAGTCGCCGCCAACCTTCCCTTTAGCCGGGAGGAAGTTCCTAAAGAGGAAGCCCGTGCCCTGTTTAGCGCCCAGCCGTATAAGCTGGAGCTGATTGAGGAGATACCCGATGAGAAGGTGGGGCTGTACCGGCAGGGAGAATTCCTTGATTTGTGCCGGGGGCCGCACGTAAGCGCTACCGGCGAGATAAAAGCCTTCAAGCTGGTCAGCATCGCCGGCGCCTACTGGCGGGGGGACGAGCACCGCCCCATGCTGCAGCGGGTATACGGCGTTGCCTTTGATACTAAAGAAGCTCTGGAGGAGCACCTTACAAGGCTTGACGAGGCGGCCAAACGCGACCACCGTAAGCTGGGCCGGGAGCTTGACCTGTTCAGTATCCATGAGGAGGCGGGGCCGGGGCTGGTTCACTGGCACCCCAGGGGGTCGGTGATACGCCGGGTCATTGAGGATTTCTGGAAGGACGAGCATATCAAGCGTGGCTACGACCTGATATATACCCCCCATATCGCCAAGCTGAACCTGTGGCAGACCAGCGGCCACTGGGACTTTTACCGTGAGAACATGTACAGCCCTATGGACGTAGATGGGCAGGAGTATGTTATTAAACCGATGAACTGCCTGGGGCATATCCTGATTTATAAGACCAGCCAGCGCAGTTACCGGGAGCTGCCGCTGCGCTACGCCGAGCTGGGCACGGTCTATCGCTATGAGCGCTCCGGGGTGCTGCACGGTCTGTCCCGGGTGAGGGGATTTACCCAGGATGACGCCCATATTTTCTGCCGCTTTGACCAGCTGGAAGAAGAGGTAGTCGGGGTTCTGGAGCTGACCCGCTTCATGATGGATACCTTTGGTTTTACCAATCACAAGGTTTTGCTATCTACCCGGCCCGAGAAATACGCCGGCGCTCTGGATGTCTGGGAAGAGGCTACTGAGATTCTGCGTAAAGCCCTGGAGAGCTCCGGGATTGCCTACGAGGTCGACCCGGGAGAGGGCGTCTTCTACGGGCCCAAGATAGATACCAAGATTGAGGATGCCCTGGGCAGGGACTGGCAGGGTCCCACCGTCCAGGTTGATTTTAACCTTCCCCAGCGCTTTGACGTCAACTATATCGGTGAGGACGGCAAGGAGCATATGGTAGCTATGGTGCACCGCACCGTGCTGGGGAGTATGGAACGCTTTCTGGCTTCGCTGGTGGAGCACTACGGGGGCGCCTTCCCGGTATGGCTGGCGCCGGTACAGGCGATGGTGATTCCGGTGGCCGACCGCCACCTGGACTACGCTCGTAAGCTGGTTGCGGAGCTTAAAGCCGACGGGGTGCGGGTGGAGGTCGACGGCCGCTCGGAGAGGGTGAACCTAAAAATCCGGCAGGCGCAGCTGAATAAGATTCCTTATATGCTGGTGGTCGGTGACCGGGAGGTGGAGGAGTCTAGCGTTTCCGTCCGTCTGCGCACCGGCGAACAGCTGGCTGCCCAGTCCCTGGATAGCTTTAAGCAGGGCGTTAAGCAAGCTATGGCAAGCCGAACCCAGGAGTTAAAACTGTAACTTGACTGGCTTTGAGGGGTTATGCTATAGTTTGTGGTCGTAACCTGACTCGGTCTCCGTGGAGGTAAACAGGACATAGCTAAATCACTACGGATTAACCAGGGTATTTTAGCCAGAGAAATCCGCTTGGTGGGGGATAAGGGTGAGCAGTTGGGCATTATGCCTGTACTCCAGGCGCGGGATATGGCTAGAAAGCAGAATCTTGACCTGGTTGAGGTAGCCCCTACCGCAGTGCCTCCGGTCTGTCGCCTGCTTGACTATGGCAAGTACAGGTATGAGCAGGCCAAGAAAGAGCGTGAGCAGAGGAAGAGCCAGAAGGTTTCCCTGCTCAGAGAGGTCAGGTTGCGACCCAAGATTGGCAAACACGATTTTGATTTCAAGGTAAAGATAGCCAAAAAACTGCTGGATGGGGGAGACAGGGTTAAGGTGACGGTGAGGTTCAGGGGGCGCGAAATTACCCACCCCGAGATTGGCTGGAGATTGATTCAGAAGATGACAGAGCAGCTAGCGGGGGCGGCGGCGATTGCCCGGCAACCGTTGATAGAGGAGAGGAACATGAACGTTATCCTCTTGCCGTTGACTACCCAGAAGGTAAAGACAGAAGCTAAAACCGAGGTTAAAACCGAGGTTAAAACAGAGGCTAAAGCCGAGGCAAAAACAGAGGCTAAAGCCGAGGCTAAAACTGAAACTAAAACCGAAGCTAAAAAAGAGGAGAAATAGCGGAGTCTTAACATGCCCAAATTAAAAACTCATAAAGGGGCCAAGAGCCGCTTCCATATCACCGGTAGCGGCAAAATTATGCGAATGAAGGGTGGCAAGAGCCATCTGCGCCGCCGTAAGTCGAAGCGGAGCAAGGGTCTCTTTGATGAGATGATACCACTGCATCCCAGTGACCGCACTAGGATAAAGAGGCTTATACCTTACGGGGTAAAGTAGAGGGGTGATATCTTGGCCAGAATAAAGAGAGGTTTAACCGTCCGCCGCCGCCACAAGAAGGTGCTGGCCCTGACCAAGGGGCACCGGGCGACCCGGCATTCCCTTTATAAGCGGGCTCACGAGTCTATGCTTCATGCCCTGAGCTATGCCTACGCTCACCGCCGGGAGCGGAAGGGTGATATGAGGCGGCTGTGGATTGTACGGGTTAACGCCGCCAGCCGGGCCCAGGGCCTTAGCTACGGCCAGTTTATCAACGGCTTGAAGAAGTCGGGGGTTGAAATAGACCGCAAGATGCTGGCCGATATGGCCGTCAGGGAGCCTGAGGCCTTTGCCAGCCTGGTGACCACGGCTAAAGGTCAGCTCCAGAACTAATTATCAGGATAAAGCTTTTTAAAGAGGGGCGTTAGCCCCCCTTTTTTGTTTCCCTCCCTGTTTTTAACCGGTGTTTTTCTTCCCATACCCACCCGCCCGAAAGAGGTGAGACCTCTCTTAGACTCTCTGATTTTCTCCACCCCTTTTTAGCGGTTGTTTTATTTCCCACCCAACCCACCCTCATAAGCTTTTACTCCAAAAAAACTTTGTTTTTTCGGGGGCCCTGTATGCGCTTCTAGCACTTTCTTACCCCACCCCTCCACTAGGGTGGGGGGCAAAAAGGGCTTTAGCCCTTCCTTAAAAGGGCGGCGGGCGGGAAAAGCCATCCCAAGACGCTCCTCTTTGGTCACTATTGCTTCAAGTTTGCTATCTATAGTCAGTGTCTCAGTACCGATCTGTGCTTTCCTTTCCTCCAGCTTTTTTAAATATAACAGCTTTAAGACTGGCTGGCTAGCTTCGGTTAAAATAATTTTTTAAAGAATTGCTAAGCAAAAAAGTATTGACATGATTGACGTTGTATGCTAGTATCATAATATAGCGTGAAATTAACGCAATACTGAATATGAGGCATACTGATGTTTCGTCCTAGAGCAGCTATGTTGACCCTTTACGGTGATTACGTGCTGCATAAGGGTGGTGAGATCGGGATTGGTAGTCTAGTCAGACTGCTCAGCAATTTTGGCCTGTCGGAACAGGCTATCAGGTCAGCGGTTTCAAGGATGTGCC
>JABMRW010000042.1 GCA_013202445.1 Deltaproteobacteria bacterium
AAGAAATTGATAGAAGTATCACTTCTGTAGGGTGGGAGGGTGGGAAATAAAACCCCCTCTAAAAAACGGCTTAATCCCCTCCTTATCCCCTCACCCAAAGAAAGTGGATTATCTTCCCTTATGCAAGCAAGTTTTAGAAGCGTAGCTTATGAGGGTGGGTGGGTGGGAAATAAAACAACGGTTAAAAACGGGGTGGGTGGCTAGCGAGTACGACGGCGCTTTTTTCTGAACAAAGAGGGGATTATCCATAGCAGGAAGATTATGCCGAAGAAGGAGTAGCGGGTGGGGAAAGCGCCCCCGCCCCCGCCCCCTCCGCCCTGGGAAACGGCAATCAGGGGAGGCGCCGTCGGTTCGGCGGTAACTATCTCGTCCTCGGTGATTTCGTAGGCCGCCAGGGTGACGCCGATAAACTCCTTGGCTGTCCAGCCCAGCGGGTTTTGCCGCCCGGTAGCCTCGGCCCAGACCCAGCCCGGCTCGCCGTCCACCTCGAACAGCACCGGCGTCTTAGCGTAGTCGGGCAGGTAGACCATGGCGGCGGTGTGCCCCTCGCCGATGACTATCGCCGAACGGTAGCCCGCCCCCTTATACATCACCGCCAGAAGCACGGCGCTATCCTCGCAGTCGCCGTAGCCGGCCCCGCCCCCCTCAAGTATAGCCGCCATCTCATCGGCATTCTGGGCAAACTCCTCATATTCAAACTGGTCGATATCGGTGGTGTACCTCACCCGGTCCCGCACGAAGCCGAATATCGCCTCCGCCCTTTTGTTGCTGTCGGGGTACTCGCCGGCAAACTGCTCCCCCAGGCGGTAGGCTGTGGCCGCGTTCTGGCCCAGGCTCTCGAAGGCTATCACCGGGCGGAAGGTGGCCTCCGATACCTGGTAAAAGCCGTCCACGCCGAAGGCGCGGGTGCGGCATATCTCCCAGTCGTCGAAGACGTCGCCGTCTATCTCGTTAAGATTCTCGGATGGAGACGCCCAGGCGTAGCCGGCGGTAGCCAGACCGGCCACCAGTATAAGGCTCAAGCCGACTAAAATGCCGATTTTTCTCATAGTGGTCCCGTCAGGGCGGCGTGGAGGATCAGGCCGAAGAAGACCAGGTAGCCGAAGACGTGTATCCCCACCGCCACCGGGCTGTTCTTGATGCCGGCAAAGGGTATTTTAGGAGTCAGCTTATCCATGATATAGAACAGGGCTATCCCGACAAGCAGGCTTACCACGAAGCTCATGGCCAGCAGCCCCCAGGTCCTGAAATCAAAGATGTACCAGACGATGGGGGTGGTGACGGCGGTAAGTGCCGTGATGGCGCCGTGGATGACCAGCCCGATGAGGATAAAGAAGCCGCTGATAAACAGTCCGGTAGCCACCGGGTCCTCCCCGATGCGCTCGCGGTGGGGGATGTGGGGGGTGAGGGCGTCAAACGCCCGCACGCCGAGGAGGGCCAGTAGCCCCGAGACTAAAGCCAGCACCACCACTTTGGCCAGCCATATCAGCACGATTACCCAGAAGGGAGCGACCAGACCAAGTTCATTCATAGTGTTTCCTCCTTGTCATTAATAACCTATCAGCAGCGGCGTGAGGAAGGTCTCGATAGCCGCCGCCGGCAGCATTAGAGCCACGGCCAGGGCGAGGTACTTCAGGTTCTGCTTCAGGTTGGGCAGCAGCAGCCCCCGCTTCTCCTTTTTGAACAGGGCAATCACCGCCATAGCGCCGAGGCTGAGCGCCGCCGCCTCCCCGATGAACAGGGCGGAAAGCTCGATGATGCCGTGGGGCAAAAGCCCGGCCAGGATAAAGCCCAGGGACTCCTGCTCCATGACGATAGTCGCTATCAGCCCCAGGATTCCGCCGTTGAGAACTAGCGTGACCACCGGCACGATACAGAAGAGCGGGCTGAGGGCGAAGCTAAAGAGCAGGGTTGTCACGTTCTTGATAAAGATGAATATAAACATAGAGAAGGTAAACGGAGCCAGGATTCCCGCCAGCTCTCCCAGGCTGGCCAGCTCGTCGGAAAGCAGGCCGGCGGTATTAAACGGGTCGGCCAGCCCGAAGGCAATGCCAATGCCGAACAGGGCGATGGCAATAATAACCCACCATCTGTATCTCATGCCGGCCTAGCCTTGTTCACCACCAAACTTATCGTAGAAAACGATTTCATTTAGCTCTTTCCTCGGCCTGGGATTGGGCGCTTCATCGGGGTAGCCCAGCGGGGTCATGGCGACGACGGCAAAGCCTTCGGGCACCCCCAGAATCTCGGCTACCTTAATAGCGTCAAAGGCGCCGATGTGCACCGTGCCCAGGCCCATTGCGTGGGCGGTCAGCGTCAGGTTCTGCATGGCCAGGGCCACATCGTACATGTACCAGTCGCCCTTATCAGTCACCGGCCCCCCCGGCTCCTTCATGTAATAGCCCGCCTTTCTCATCTCGGCGCAGGCGACAATGGCCACCGGCGTAATTCTCATAGCCTCGGCGCCCCGATTGGGTTTGCCTTTGACCGTCTCGATTGCGGTATCGGCCAGCTTGTTTCTGAGCTGGCTGTCCCGCACCACGATGAACCGACAGCACTGTGTGTTAGCCCAGGACGGCGCCTGGCGGGCGGCTTCCAGGATAGTATTCAGGGTCTTATCTTCCACCGCCTTGGACGTATAGTTGCGGATGCTTCTCCGGCCCTTGATTGCTTCCATTAATTCCATCTCGTTCCCCCTTCTATTCCGTTTCCCAGGCGCCCTTGCCGATTAGAGAAACGAAGCGGCAGCCGCCCAGTTTGGCGACTTTATTCTTCTTTAGGCCACGGCTGATTTTGCACAGCTCCTGAACATCGCGGGAGCCGACCGGAATCACCAGCCGCCCCCCGATGGCCAGCTGGGCGATGAGTTCGGGCGGCACCTTGGGAGCGGCCGCGGTAACCATGATGGCGTCATAGGGGGCTTGCCGCCGCCAGCCCAGGGTTTCCTCGGCCGGGTGCACCTCGATATTTATATAGCCCAGCTTGTCCAGCAGCTTTTTAGCCATATCCGCCAGGGGCTTAACCCGTTCGGTGGTGATAACCTTACCTGCCAGCTCGGCCAGGATAGCCGTCTGGTAGCCGCTGCCGGTGCCTATCTCCAGCACCTTCTCCTTGCCGCTAAGCTCCAGCGCCTCGGTCATCAGGGCGATAATAAACGGTTGGGAGATAGTCTGCTCGTGGCCGATAGGCAGCGGTTTATCCTGATAGGCAAGGTGACGGCTTTCCGGGGGCACGAAGAGCTCCCTGGGGATATTGCGCATCGCCGCCAGTACCCTTTGGTCTCTAATCTCGGTGCTGAGTTGCTCGATTAGCTCAGCCCTGGCCGCTTCAAAATCCATAATAGCTACCCACCGCCGGGACGGGATTCAAGCGAAAATCAGGACTAAAATCACCAGAATAACTATCATTATCCCCGCCACGATGCCGATTCGGCGCAGCTCGGCGACCACGTTGGAAGCCTGGGCTGCCATAACCGGAGCCTTCGCCCTCGGCGCCGGAGGCGCCTTAGCTGTTTCGGAAGTCGGCTCGGTTGCCCCCGCCGCTGCCGGCTTCAAAGCCGCCGGTGTGTTAAAGACCTTCTTGCCCTTTCTCTTGCTCCGCGGCAGGTGTTTGCCTTGTTTTGATTTGCCCGCCATCTGCTACCTCCTACTTAGCCCTCGGGTGAGATTTTTCATAGGCGCGCCGGATGTGTTCCGTGGTCAGGTGGGTATAGACCTGCGTGGTGGAGATATTGGCGTGCCCCAGCAGCTCTTGGACCGACCTCAGGTCAGCCCCGCCGCTCAGCATGTGGGTGGCAAAGCTGTGCCGCAGCGTATGGGGGGTAATATCCACCCCCAGCTTGGCCGCTTTAGCGTACCCTTTCAGTATCTGCCACAGTCCCTGCCGGGTCAGCCTATCGCCGCGCCGGTTAAGGAAAAGGGCCTTCTCTTCGTCGCTGGTTCTCAGCTTGGTGTGCCCTTGACTTAGATAATCTTTAAGCGCCGCCACCGCCTGGCTGTGAATGGGAATGAGCCGCTCCTTGCTCCCCTTGCCGAAGCAGCGCACATAGCCACCATCGGTATCCACGTCGTTCACGTTCAGTGATACCAGCTCGCTCACCCTCATGCCGCTGGCGTAGAGCAGGTGCAGCATGGCTTTATCTCTCTTGGCTTCCGGCGTCGTCCGCTTTTCCGTTTCTTCAAGAAGCTGGCGAGCCTGTGTGATTGAGATTGGCTTGGGCAGCGACTTGCCCACTCTGGGCGAAGGCACGTCCCGCGTTGGGTTTTCCTTTACCAGCCCCTCCGCCGTTAGAAAGCCGAAGAAGGACTTGATGGCGGCCACCTTGCGGGCTACCGTTGTGGCGGCGTACCGTCTCTCCTTGAGGTTGGTGAGGTAGCTTAAGATGGCCTGCCGGTCAAAGGACGCCCAGGGTGGGATAGTTCCCCCCTTGGCCGTCTCTTCCAGAAAGCCGGTCAGCTGGGTCAGGTCGTTCTTGTAGGCTTCTGTGGTGTTCAGGGAAAAGCCCTTCTCCACCTCCAGATAGTTAAGGAATTTATCAATATCTTCTTTCACCGCGCCTCCTCACTGCCGGATGATTTTATGTATTTTAACATAACTAGAAAGAAAATTCAGCCGTTAAGGCGCCTTTTTACCGGGGAAAAACCGCTTTACTCCCCGCCCGTTGCCCCTGTAAGTTCGGCGATAGTCTGCCCGCTGCTCTCTCTGGGGTGGAATCTCAGGCCGGTGCCCCATTCCGGGTCGGGCCCTATCTCGTTCATGGTTTTGGCCGCTGCCTCCCCCACCGTCATCTTTTCAGTGCACAGGTTGGTGATAAGGTCGGCGGCGGCCCGGTCAACATAGTTCAGGCTCACGCTGCCGTCCCACCCCATGTAGGTTGACGCCCCTTTAAGGATAAAGGCGGCGGCCATATCCTGCAGGTAGCTACATGAGCAGCCCATCATTATTATCAGCGTGTCGTCAAAGCTCCCCTCCATGCTCTCCACGACGAATTTGGAGTTGACGGCAAAGACGAGGGGGAAATCCGGCGTCATCTCCGCCGGCAGGAGCTGGTCGTCAAGCTGCAGGCTTACGTATCTGGTCTGCCGGTACTCCTCGGCGGTAAAAAGGTAGGTGGCCTGCTTTATCCCCACCACCTCGGAACCCTCCTCCGCCTGCAGCAGCCCGGCGTGGGCGCGGAAGATGATTAGCTTGTATCCCTGCTTGGGCAGCCGGCGGTAGAGTTCAACGCTGACCTCCTCCCCCGAATAAACATCCACCTCGAAGCCGCAGGCTTCAAGCTCGGCCGTCACCCGGTCGGTAAAGTCCTGGTTTGGCTCCATGACGGCCAGCTGGTCAACGATGGCGGCTCTGGTTCCGGAATTGGAGGGGGGTGGTGGGCAGCCGGCGGATAAAATCAGCCCCGGCAGGGCTAGAGTGCACACCGCCAGGGCTATAGCTAGATACCGCTTCACAATTCTCTTAGTCTACCGGCTCGTCTTACTAAAATCAAGCCGCCGGCGGCTAAAATCAGTATTGCGCTTGAAATTAGCCAGGGTAGCAGGATAGCCGCCTTATCTATAGGGTAGACCTCCCCGCCCACCGTCATAGGTGGCCGTTCTTCCTCCGCGCCCAGAGAAACCGTCGGCTCCGGGTCAACATACTTGCGCACGATTATATCGTCGGCATCAATCCATCTGTCACTAAGCGGATTGGTACCAGGGCGTTCAACATGGACATCCAGTTTGCCTATATCTTCAGGTATGGTGAAGCCGGTGAACACGGGAACCTTTTCCGGGCTGTAACCCGGAGGATTGTACCAGTAGGCGTCGAGAGTGGTTCCATGAGTGATTAGTTCAATTCTCCCTTTCTTGTCTATTGGAAAATGGATGTCTGTGTTCGGTTGCCACCCGGTGGTGATAGCCCAATCAGGCTCAGAGGCCCGGTCCCAGCCGCCGTCACGGATTACGACAATAATACCAATATCTTCGTTATCAATATGAACACCGATTCCTCCCCAAGCATTGGCGCCTTCCTGATGGTAATAAACTCGGGCGCTCCAGACAGCATCACCGATGTCAGCCATGCTTGAGGCTGTTGAACCATCTTCCCATCTAGCAAATGTATCCACCTGGAACCACTTCTCGGAACCATGGAGGGCTACATAGAAGATTTCGCCACCCTAGTTAGTCCATCCGTCGGGGTGCTCGCCGCTGGCGTGCTCTTCAAAATCGTCGGCACACCAGTAGACCTCTGAGGGGGTATCCGCCCCCATGGAGTCTGACCAGTAGCTGGGTGGAGTTCCCGTCTCGGCCGGGTGCCCGTAGTAGATATAGTAGTTGTCGTCTGAAGCTCCGCCGCCGATGGCGGCCTGGGTCTTGAACCAGGTTTCAGTGTTTACTGAGTTCCAGCCGCTGCGGACGTGCCTGTCCAGTTCTATCCAGTGAGAGCCGTCCCAGTATACAATTCTCCAGTCGTTACCATCGGAACGGAGCCTGCCGGCTGATATGAGCGAGGCCGTGTCTTCGGTGAAACCAACCGAATATTCATCCGGTACGGCGGTTGTACCGCTTGATGATACCGTAATCTTCTGTCGGTACTGGTAGTCAGTATCCCACCAAGCAGAGCTTGCCTCAGCCAGCTGAGCAGGCACACCGGATAGCAGCAGGGCAGTTAGTATTAATATGGCTACTGCCAGAGCCAGTCTTTTTGCCGTTTTGTCAACCTCCCAGCAATGGTAAGTAAAAGTGTATTTTTGTTAGCAGGAGTATAGTTATGTTAGCAGGAGTTTAATTTACCAGGTGGCAAATGTCAACTGTCAACATGGAGAAGTATACTCTGTCAAAGACAAAGCTAACCCCGGCAGGGCTGTAAAGTGCCGCTTAACGGTTGGTTTTAGCTTCGGCGCCTGACCAGGATTAAGCCGCCGGCGGCCAAAATCAGAACCAGCCCCAGCCCGAGCCAGGGCAGCAGCAGGGCCGCCTTATCTATGGGGTAGACCTCTCCGCCCACCGCGCCCCCGCCCGCGGGCGAGGTATCCAGCTGGAAGGCTATGGCGCCGCCGTTAGCGTATGCCCAGCCGCTGGTAGCGCCGTACCGGTCGGTGGACATCACCCGCCAGTAGTAGTCGTCATCGGGGAGAGAGGGCGAGGTAAAGCTGGCTGGCCCCTGGGCAAGTAATGCGGATGTGTCTGCCTCCGATGGGGATGAGAAATCGGAGTCATTATCTATCTCGATGGTATACTGGACGGTATCGTAGTCATTGGGGTCGTCCTGGATAAAACTGAATTCGGGGGTGTCATCGTCAACCGAGCCGCCATCCACGTATTCCGTCGGACCAAGGCTGGTCGGGGTGTAAGGGGGGGCGTTATTAAAGTATTCGTCGGCGCCCATATCTACCGTGGGTACAGCGGCGTCTTCCCAGATGCGGGGGTCGCCCTCAAAGTCGGTGGCGGGCAGGGATGGCGCCCCGTTATTTCCGACGTCGATGCAGTTAGAGGTTGGCTGCAGGTGGTAGTCGCCGCCGCCGACAAATACCGGGTCGGCGGCGGGGTCGTTGGTTGATGTGCAGTTAACCAGGTTATTGTTGAAGACATCGTTGTAGTCGATTAAGAGTGTGGAGGTGTCACAGTATACTCCGCTGCCTGAGGCTGCCGTGTTGCTGGCGATGATATTATTGGTAATGGTGGGTGAGGTACCGCCAGAGTATATTCCGCCGCCTAGAATGGCCGTGTTGCCGGCGATGGTGCAATTGGTAACGGTAGGGGAGGAACCGGCTTCAATGTAGATTCCCCCTCCGAAGAACGTGGCCGTGTTGCCGGTGAAGATACAGTTGACCACCACCGGCGAGGAGCCATTGATGTTGTACATCCCGCCGCCGAAGCTGGCGGCCTGGTTGAGGGTGATGACGCAGTTGCTCACCACCGGCGAGGCGAAGTTATTGTAAATCCCGCCGCCGATGTTGGCGAGGCCGCCGGTGATGGTAAAGCCGTCAATGGTGGTTGTTGAGTTAATACTGTCGGCGCTGACCACCGGGCCGCTGTCGCCGTTGTCATAAATGGTGGTAACACCGGCCCCCGCCCCCATCACATCCACCCCGTTTTCCAGGTCGATGTTCTCGATATAGTCGCCGGCAGCCACATTAACAATGCCGCCCTCAGGGTCTAAATAAACATAATCAATGGCTTCCTGGATTTCATCAAAGGGATGTGCCGGTGTGCCGTCCTCAAGGGGGTCGCTTATGGCCGGGTTGCCCGGCCCCGGGTCACCGGGAGCATTGTCGTCAACCCAGACTTCGGTAAATGCCAGGGCGGGCACGGCTGTCACCAGGCTGAAGCTCAATATCAGCCCCACAGCCAGCACAATGCTCAGGAACCGCCTCATCTAGTATCCCCCTTGAGTAGTATAAGTAACTTCATTATGTTCTATGATATACTACCAGCCGAATTTGTCAAGAGTGGGGTAAAGACAGTTGACAACAAATGGGTAACTTTGCCCCCCGCACGGGCTATGCTACAATAAATCTGTATGACGGCAGGCTATATAACTGAGCAAATAAAAGGGCTGCCCGCCGGCCCCGGCGTCTACCTGTTCAAAGACGCCGATGGCGCTATTATCTATGTGGGCAAGGCAGCCAACCTGCGCCACCGGGTAGGCTCGTATTTCGGCGCCGGGCAGAAGCTGACGCCCAAAATCGGGCGCATGGTGGCTAAAATCGCCGACCTGGAATACTTCATCACCGCCTCGGAGCAGGAGGCTCTCATATTAGAGCTTAACCTGATAAAGCGGCACCACCCCCGCTACAATGTCAGACTTAAGGACGATAAGACCTACCCCTATCTCAAGATAGATTTAGGCGAAGACTGGCCCCGGGTGCACATCACCCGTACCTTAAAGGAAAACGGGGGGCGCTACTTCGGCCCCTTCGCCAGCGCCAAATCAATACGCCGGACGCTCAAGCTGCTAAAAGGGATTTTCCCCTTCCGCTCCTGCTCCAGACCCATCACCGGCACCGATACCAGGGCCTGCCTGGAATATGACATCGGGCACTGCCTGGCTCCCTGTATCGGCCTGGTCGGTCGCCGGGAGTACGCCGAGGTTATCAGGCAGGTAGTCCTCTTCCTGGAGGGGAGGCAGGAAAAGGTAGTTAAGCAGCTTAAAGCCCGGATGGCGCAGGCGGCGGAAGCCATGGACTATGAAAAAGCCGCCCGCCTCCGCGACCAGATTCAGGCGGTGGAGCAGGTGGTCGAGGGGCAGAGAATCGCCGCCACGGTAAAGGGTGAGCAGGATGTTATCGCCTTCGTTCAGGATAAAGACCAGGCCTATGTCCAGGTCTTCTTTATAAGGGGCGGCAAGCTCATTGGCCGGGAGAGCTTTCTCCTGCAGGGCACCCGCTACGAAGAGCCGGGGCAGGTAATGGACAGCTTTATCAAGCAGTTTTACGCCTCCGCCCCCCACATCCCCCCGTTGCTGTTACTCCAGCACCCGGTGGAGGATGCGGCCATGCTCCAGGACTGGCTGCAGGTTAAGCGGGGGAGCCGGGTAAAGATTCAGGTGCCCCGCCGGGGCAATAAGAAACAGCTGGTCGGTATCGTTGCCGAAAACGCCCGGGAGGGGCTGGAACAGTTAAAGATAAAGCAGTTCGCCTCGCCTAAAGTCGTATCGGTGGCGCTGGAAGAAATAAAGCGGGAACTTGAGCTACCCCGCCTCCCCGCCCGCATAGAAGGCTATGATATCTCCGATATTCAGGGGGCGGCCGCCGTGGGCAGCATGGTCGTCTTTGAGCAGGGCAGGCCCAAGCCCTCTCATTATAGACGTTTTAAGATTAAGACCGTCACCGGCATTGACGACTACGCCATGCTCGGCGAGGTGCTCAAGAGAAGGTTCAAACGTGGAAGCGACGCCTCGGGCACATGGGCGGCCATGCCCGACCTCGTCCTCATCGACGGGGGCAAGGGACAGCTTAATGCCGCTCTCGCCGCTATGAAGGAGGTGGGGACTGACTCTATCCCCGCCGCCGGCCTGGCCAAGGAAAACGAGGAGATTTTTATCCCCAAAAAATCCAAGCCCGTAGTTTTGCCCCGCTCCTCCCCCGGCCTCCAGCTTTTGCAGCGCCTCCGGGACGAAGCGCACCGCTTTGCCCTGGGCTATCACCGGGGGGTGCGCAAAAAGCAGGCCTTCGCCTCGGCGCTGGATACCGTTCCCGGCATCGGGCCGGGGCGCAAGCGGGCTTTAATCCGGCAGTTCGGCTCTGTTCAAGCCATCCGGGAGGCGCCGCTAGAAGAATTGGCGGCGGCCAAAGGCATTACCCCGAAACTGGCTAAAAAGATAAAGGAGAATCTCTAATTTACCCAAAAAAATCTACGATTTTTCCGGGAACCTGGAGGGAAAATGCCGGCTAACCTGCCGCCGCAATACTTTGATGCCGAAAAAACCTTCCGGGAGGCTAAAGACCCTATGGAAAAGATAGCCGCCCTGGAAGAGATGCTGGCTATCATGCCCAAGCACAAGGGCACCGACCACCTCCGCGCCGAGCTGAGGACCCGGATTGCCAAGCTCAACCAGCTGGCCGCCAAGAAGAGCGGCGCCCGGCGGGCATCCCTGGGTATAGAGAAGGAGGGGGCCGCTCAGGTAGCCGTAATCGGCCTGCCCAACTCCGGCAAGTCCCAGCTTATTTCAACCATTACCAACGCCTCCCCGCCCGTTGCCGAATACCCCTTCACCACACACAGCGCCACACCGGGCATGATGGAGTTTGAGAACATAAAAATCCAGATGCTCGATACCCCGCCCCTGGTGCCCCAGGCCATCCAGTTCTGGCTGCCGCCACTGCTCAGGCAGGCGGACGTCCTGCTCATTATGCTGGACCTGTCCCGGAACCCGCTGGAGCAGATGGAAGCTATTATCGCCCGGCTAAAAAAGATGAGGATAGTCCTCGGTGAGGATGTGGTAGAGGAGGACCCGGAGTTCACCGTCTGGCACCAGAAGGCGCTCATTATCGGCAACAAGCTTGACCTTGATAACGCCAGCCAGAATTACCAGGCGCTAAAGGCTGAATATGAAGGCCGGTTCCCCGTTATCTCTGTTTCGGCAAAACAGGGGACGGGTCTGGAAGAGCTTAAAGCCAAAATCTATGAAGTGCTGGATATTATACGGGTCTATACCAAGGCGCCGGGCAGTAAGGTCGATTTAAGCGACCCCATCGTCGTTGACCGGGGGAGCACCCTGGCCGATGCCGCCGCCGAGGTGCACAAGGACTTCGCCGCTAATATGAAGTACGCCCGCATCTGGGGCTCGGGCAAGCACGACGGCGTTATGGCAAAAAGAGACCATGTCTTAAAGGACGGGGATATAATAGAGCTTCACCTTTAGGCAGGCGGCTCCCCGGCCGTGAACTCCTCTTTACCCAGGCTGACGAATATAACGGCCGGTATCCCGCAGGGAAAGAAGGTCACGGTAGAGGCTATAGCCCCGGCCAGGGCCAGTACCCAGTTTTTCTTCTTGATTGCGTAGACGCCGCCGACTATTGCCAGCGCGCCGATAAGGGCAAACATCAGGCCTATACCGCCGTAGATAATCGCCATCATCTGGAACATTTCTTGGGGAAATTCGGGGGTCATAGGGTACTGTGTCTGTGGCATAGTGAGCATAAAGTTGAACATGTATATCATGAGAATATAAAAGCCTCCTCCAATGAACCCAAACACCCCGGAAACGATGGATAAAATCCCACCCACCTTGGCGTTATTTCCCATGGCGGCACCTCCAGGATAGCGTTTATTGGCACTATATTACACTGATGGAGGTTAGTAAACAACCGCCGGGGAAAATATCGTAGAGGTACATCCGTGAAAAAGGGGTTAACCGCTTATAGCAGCGAGGGTATCTTCCTGGCCGCCGCTTCCATGGATCTGGCTTTCTTTTCGGCTTCCGCCTGCCTCGTCTTTACCTTGCGCACCAGGCCGCCCACGATGTCGTAGTATCCCTTTATCCTCTCTATAGAGGTGAGACCGGAAAAGACCACTGTAACGTTCATCTCGCCCCTCCCCCGGGGATAGTCACAGCTCCTGAGCACCGCCCCCCGCGCCACACTTTTGAGGAAGCCGCCCGTCTCATGGAACAGCTCCGGCCTCATATCCGCCGCCGGCGCCGTGACCAGGTATAATGCTCTTTCCGCGTCCGCCGGCTGGCAGTCAACCGGCAGCTAGCTTATGGCCGCCTCCGCCGCCTGAACGCCTGCCTGCCTGTCGGCGCTCT
Source organism: Deltaproteobacteria bacterium (assembly GCA_013202445.1). GTDB lineage: Bacteria > Chloroflexota > Dehalococcoidia > Dehalococcoidales > BS750m-G39 > JABMRW01. The sequence continues at coordinate 12,232 of JABMRW010000042.1, forward strand.
TGTCCCTGAAACTGCGCCACCTGCTGAATAGCCCCCTGGAAGGCAGCGGCGATTGTCCGCAGCCGATGGCTGTCCATCCGCTGAGCGTCTCTCTTATATTGCCGAAGTCAGCCACGCTCGTCCCGACGTACTTCGTTTTTTCTTCTTCGCCGGCGCAGAGCAGGTCGTAGAACGGCGCCACTATCAGCTCGTTAATCCTGGCCGGCTTGTCCCTCAAAGTAGTGTCTCTGGTGATGTACTGCTGGTTATCAGCCACGAATACGGCATCGGCTACGGAATAGATAGACTTGAGCGATATGGCGGCGTTATAGGTAATGCGTTCCTCTTCGGCCTCCTCGTCCAGGAAGGGGAGGATGGCCAGGGCGTATACCGGTTTATCATGGTAGCAGTCCTTCAAGGCCTGCGCCATTACCGGCATGCCGCCGGAGCCGGTGCCGCCGACGACGCTGGCAGTAAGCAGGAAGGCGTCGGTATCGAAAATCCGCCCGGCGGCTCTTATGGCGTCGAGGACTCTGTTGCTGTTTTCCATGGCTATTTCGGCGCCGATTTCACTCATCTGGACGGTTCCGCTACCGTCCGTCTTATCGCTTTCAATGAGGATTCGGTGCTGGAGGTCGTGCTTTATGGCGCGCAGGCTGTTCAGGTCAGCCGGGTCGGTGTCAATGGCAAAGGCGCTGGCGATTATCTCTAATCCCCGCTTGGCTCTGGCTTTTTTGTTTAAACGGGCAAATTCATCGGCAATCTTACCCCCGCCCCGCCCCAGCCCGACGACCGTCAGTTTCATGTCGCACCCCCTGGCTTTCCTGTACTGACAATTGTAGCATAAAGGGCAGAAATATGCCAGAGGGCTTTTACCTAAATTGGGTTATGATGTTGGTAATTGGGGATAATGGTGACAGATTGAAAGAATTGTGGCTTTAATTATGGGGTAACCTCACCCCCTTAATCCCCCTCTCCTTAACAAGGAGAGGGGGAAATTAATAAAAAGAGAGGGGGCTTTGCCCCCTCTTAAACACCCCCTTGGATTAGCCCTTTCTTACCCCGCCCAATAGGGGCAGAGCCTCTTTTAGACTTTCTTCCCCTTTTCAGCTGCCAGCGGGAATTCGATAACGAATGTGGCTCCATTTCCCGGTTTGCTTTTGGCGTATATCTTTCCACCATGTTCTGTCACAATGCTGTGGCAGGCACTGAGCCCCAGGCCGGTGCCGCCCTTTTCCCACCTCGTGGTGAAAAAGGGGTCAAAGAGCTTATCAAGGTGTTCATCCGGAATACCGGGACCGTCATCGGTAAACGAAACTTTCACGTAGTCTTTAATCTGCTGGGTTTTGATAATGAGCTTGCCCCCACCGTGGGCCTCGGTCATAGCTTGCTCGGCGTTCAAAATAATGTTCAGGAAAACCTCCTGAATCTGAGGAAAATCGACTATTATCTTGGGGAGGTCGGTGGCGAGGTTGGTTACAACCTCAATGTTGCTCGTTTTCAGCTCATAAGTCCTTAAAGCAAGGGTTTCTTGCAAGACGTCATTCATGTCTGCATATTGCTTCTTTGGCTCACGGCGACGGGCAAAAGTCAGCAGATTCTCCACTACCTTGGCCATTCGCCGGGCTTCACTATTAATCTTCCCTAAATCCTGGTTTATCTTCTCGTCGGTGTTTTTTCTCATCAGGCGCTCGGAGAACCCGATTATCCCGGTGAGCGGATTATTTATTTCGTGGGCAACACCGGCCGCAAGTTCACCTATGGAGGCCAGCCGCCTGGAATGGTCAAGCTCCTGTCGCAGTTGTTTCTCTTTCTCCTCGGATTCCTTTAGCTTGACCAGCGCATCCATCCAGTGTTGCAAATCTGCAAAAGAGTGTTTGCGGTTCAGGAACTCGGCGGCAGGTACGTAGTAAGGGTTTTCGTAGACCGTCGTGCCTACCATGATGATGGGGTGTGTGCAGATCACATCCAAAAGAAACGGGAGGTCGTACTTTTGCCATTCATACTGGCAGAGACCTGTAATTGGATACTGGGGAAACACGTCCCTGTTCAGCTTTGCCTCGTATTCAATTAATCTGTTTGAGCCCGGTTGGCCGCGTAACACCCAGCCCATCTCACTGGCCGAACGGATGGTATGATAGCCCTCGGCGGCAGTTTCTTCGGTTTTGGTAATCACATGAGCAATCATCCGGTTGGGGTCGAAGAATCCGTCCAGGGTGTAGCTCTCGCTCTCATGTGAGATAACCAGTTGCCCGGATGCCTCAACAGCGGTCACATCTATACCCTGCCCATGCAGGAGAGCGCGCACCTGGTCAGCGGTGTGGGTGTCCACAATATAGAAGCATTTCTCGCCTTGCCTCAGCCCGGTTACCAGGAAGGTAGTGACAGCAGCATTCCATTCTTCCGGTGTAGAATAGATTTGGCAGATGTGCTCATGCGGTTCGAGCTCCTCTATTTCCTTTATAAACGGTGATATGGCTTTATCTTTTTGCCCCACCCTGCGCACCCCCTGTAAGAGCCAGTATCCTTAACCTGCGCCCGTTCTGTACCAAATAAAAAAGGATACAGGATGCCGCCATCATAAACGGCGGTTCCAATACCCTCATCATTTTAGCTAACCTAAATTTTGTTGTTTTGAAGATTCAGTATTTCGGCTTTATTTTATACCGTTATGTATATTTGTCAAGACCCCCCCCACCCCCCAATCCTTCTTTCTTTATGATATATTTAGGTTATGAATGGCATTAATGGAGTAGACGTATAAATGAGAAAAGATAGACTGATTGTGGGCTTGCTGTGCATAGCCTTTGCCGTGTGGACTTTCGTATCTAATAGTACAATAGGCCCGGCGGTAGCCATCGGTATACTGGGCATTATTATGGTGGCTATTTCCAGAAGGAAGTAGAGCCCCACCCCGTTTTATATCTTTTCCCGCCCGCCGCCCTTTAAGGAAGGGCTAAAGCCCTTTTTGCCCCACCCAATAAAGAGAGGGGGCTGAAAAGCCCCCTCTTAAACTCTCTTCTTTTCTCCTCCCCACCAAACATAAAACATTGCGTCACTATTTAGGCGTGTAGATTAGTGACCAATGCCCTGTGGGAATGTCTTCCCTGAAAGTTCTCAGGCATTTTTTTAGGTTAGTAAAGCATGTATCAGATAGATGGTCAACGAATGTTACTTGTTTGCTATTTAGTAATTGGTCAACATTAATCGGGTATATATGATCTAATTGAACAAAGGTTTCTTTATCAAATCCTTGTTGGCACTCTGCGTAGATACAGAAACACTTTTTCATAGAATTGCACCCTGGGTGGCTCATAGTATAATGCTTTCTTTGGGATGTGGTTTTGAGAACTAAGCTAGTTTCCTTATTATTACAAGTGTTTAGAGAAACCAGTAGCTTATTTCCAGCAGATTTATTACTAAAAACGAAATCTTTACAGAGTAATATTTGACCTGCCGTTGGCATTCGGCGCTATTTCACTTTCATGGGGCTTAATCCAAAGTTAGTCAGCATTTCAAAATGTTCTGTTAATCTTTCTTCGGCTTCCTCCAAAGACAATGGAGATGTATCATCTATAGATAGCAAGTAATCAATGCGTTCGAAAAGCCCTTTGATTTTCTTTGTGGTTTCCCACGGTTCTTTGGGTAGGTGAGTAATTTCTGTCATTTGGCTGGCGGTTGCGTCTCGGTAAATATCGCATAAGTTGTTTATTATTTTCAGTTCGCGTGGAGTAAAAACAGACATGTCTGCTTCTTCTAGAGGTTTGAATATGTATTCTTTGCGTTCTGGATGTGTTTGTTCCCAACGGTCACTGGGTAAAACAGTGAGTTTGTCTGCAAAATCATCTGGTACGTTGCCGTCTTTAACTTCCTCGTAAAAATCTTTTGGAACAGGCCCCTTTTCCCAAGCGAAATAAATCAAATTTATGGAAGGATAGCCAGTTTCCTTGGAATGGGTGAAGTCCAAAAAGTATAGCAACTTTAGAATTTTAGTTAGATTGGGCTTCTTTGTTTTGCTGGCAAAGTAAAGAACGGCGTTCAGTAGCTTAAGTCTATAAAAATTACTTCCCATATTTGTTTACACCCATATAATACCATAGTTGTATTTTTGTCAATCCCCCATTGGGGGTATTTTTACTCCTCACTCCCTCACACTCCCTTTTGCTGTCTTCCTCTCGTACTGGTTGGCCGCCTCCACCGCCAGCGCCAGGCTCATCAAAAAGTCGTCGTGCCCCTCGCTGGGGGAGACGTAGAAGTTCATCGTCTGCGATGCCCTGAACTGGCTCTTGGCGCGCTCGCATTCCAGCCAGAACTCCTGCGCCTCTTCGGAGCCGTCGCCTTTATAGACCTTGAGCCTGCCCGCGTTGATAGCCGCCAGGAGGTTGAAGCCCAACTCGGACTTGGCTTTAGCGGTGAAGGTGAAGGCGGAGACCCTGGAGCCGAGCGCCTTCCTCAAAAACGAGCTTACCGGCTGGCCGATGCCGGTGGCGTCTACCGTCACCTTGCGGCATTTCCAGACATCTTTAAGCAGGTCGACCAGCCGGGGGTAGAGGCGGGCGTGCTTCTGGCCGGTCCAGCGGTAGTGCTCCACCACCCGTATTCGGGGCTGTTTCCGGATGTCGTCGCATGTGGAAAAGTCGAGCTCGCCGATGGTGACCACGGTTGAGTCCTGCCTTGATTTGGGGGTTGCCGGATAGTCGCCACCGGCTGTCTCGGCCTCGCCGGCGATGTCGATTCCGGCGATATATATCTTGCCCGGCTCGGCCCGGTGCTTCCGGCTGTGCCTGCCCTTTAGCTGGGCGAGCTGCTGCTGGCTCAAAAAGCCGCCGCCGCCCCGGATGGGCAGGAGCCTGTACTGGGTCAAAAAGAGGGGGTGGTTTTCCCCCAGTCTCTCCCTTTCCGCCTCGACGTAGGCGAGGTAGTCGGGGTTGTGTTTGGCTATCTCCTGCCAGTCGTAGCGGAAGTGGCGCCTGATGCCGTCCTGCCTTTCCATCTCCAGGTTGGTCTGCTTGACCTCTTCCAGCAGGGTGGCGTCGTCCCAGGTGGTGCCGTAGTGGACGGTGGTGACGTTGGTGGTGGCGCCCATGGGCTTGAACTCCTTGGTGTACTTGTCCTTGCTCACATCCTGGGCTTCGTCTATTTCGAGCAGGATATGGGCGGTGTTGCCGACGACGTTAGCCGACTCGTCGGCGGAGAGGAATATGGCCTGGGCGCTGCCCAGCCGGATGATGTAGCCCATCTCGGGAACCCAGATGCCGCTGAATCCCGCGTCGTTGAGCCGGTCCCTGAGCCGCATCATGGAGATGACGGTCTGGGGCTTGAAGGTTGGTGCGCACTTTATCAGGTTTTCAGGCTTAGTCATGTGGATGGTGAGCAGCAGCAGCTCGAGCTGGGCCGATAGCTCGTTCTTGCCCCCCTGGCGGGCCATCTCCACGGAGAAGGTGAGCCCTTTTCGTTTAAAGACGCTGTCCAGTATGGCCGAGGCCGCCTCCTGCTGGTAGGGGCGCAGTTTATTCAGGCTGTTCATTGACATGGCATTGTTGCTCTCTTGTTACTCACCGTCCCCCTGTTTTATATCTTTTCCCGCCCGCCTGCCCTTAATGTAAACGGGCTAAAGCCCTTTTTGCCCCACTTCTTTGTAAAGGGGACTGACCTGGCAGGGTGTTTAAGAGGGGCGCCAGCCCCTCTTTCAAAAAAATCCTTCCCCCTCCCTTGATAAGGGAGGGGGATTAAGGGGGTGGGTCACCAAAATCCTCTATTTGGCTAAAGTCCCGATAACCTTAATGCCCAGCGGTATGGCGATATCCTTGAGGACATTACCTATAGCCTCCTTCAGCCCCTTCTTCTGCTCCCTGGTGATGTTGTACTTCGTCTTGACCAGCCTGGCCAGTGACTCGGTTGCCTGCATCAGCAGCCTGATGTTCTCCGGGTCTTTCTCCAGCAGGGACTTTATCTTCACCCTCAGCAGGGCAATCTCGCCGTCGAAGCCGTCAAAGCCGGAAACCAGCTCAAAGTCGAGCTGTTCAGCCTCGTCCAGGACTTTAGAGTAGAAGCCGTGCGTCTGGGCGTTCTGGTTACCCTTTGGGGCGCCGCTTTTTCGCTTTGCCTTTTCCGCCATCCGGTTTGTCTCCATTTTTTAGCACTTTGGCGCTCGCCAGCACGATGGTGTGGGCGGCCAGGTCCCACCGTTTAGTCTCCACGGCCAGTCGCAGCAGTCTCATAGCCCCTCCTTTACATAACTATAAAAACAATCCCCACGCCTGCCCACTCTCGAATTGTTTCCCTGATAAAATAATAGCACATTTGTTCTATTATGACTACCGGCATTTGTCACTGCCCCGCCCCTCGTTTTATATCTTTTCCCGCCCTATTTTTAACGAGTGTTTTATTTCCCACCCTCCCACCCTTATAAGCTTCGCTTCTAAAATTTTCAAACCCCTCCCCCAAGAAGAAATTGATTGAATTATCACTTCTGTAGGGTGGGTCTGGGGGGGAAGAAGAACAACCGCTAACAAGGGCATAAAGGGGGATACAGGGGGATGG
>JABMRW010000043.1 GCA_013202445.1 Deltaproteobacteria bacterium
CCCCTTATTAAGGGGAAGGGGATAAAGGGGATAGGGTTTTAAGAATATCTGGAGGGGAGCTAACAATGAACCTGAAGAAAGCAATACTGAAGAGCTTTGATTCCGGCAGCTACACCGCCACCTTACAGCTTACCGGCAGCCATAAGGCCTACCTGGATGGGGTTACTGTGGCGCGCAACCTGCCCGCCGCCGAGATGGTCCTGGGGAGGGGGGTGGCGGTTATCTTATTTGATGAACACAACGCTAAAGATGCCGTGGTGATAGCTGTCTATACCTAGAACCTCCTGCGGTACAGGTAGATGGCAACTGCTGCTGCTGCCACGGCGGCGGTAATCCCGCTGATTAACCACCAGGTGGTGACTTTAACCGGTGTTGACTCAGCCGGCGCTGATTCACCTGGCGTTGGCGTAGGGGTGGGTGTAGGTGTTGGTGTGGGGATAGGTGTGGGCGTTGGTGTTGGTGTAGGAGTGGGTGTGGGCGTTGGCGCTGGCACTGCCGGCTCATAGCACAGAACGGCCAGGTCGTTAAAACGGCCTATTTGGGTGGTAATGGTGTGGGCTTCGGTATCGACCACGCAGTCCAGCTTCATCCATTCTCCTGTTGCCTCGTCACTGAGGGCTATGAGCAGGTTTTCCTCGGTAAAGCCCTCGGGGATATCTGCCGGGTCATAGTTATATATAATGGTGGCCGGGGGGGTGAAAGCGGTTAGGTCGGGGATGACATCGTAGGTGACACCGATAATTTGCGCCCCCTCCGGTTGAGCTGGTTGCGGTGTCATTTCATGGATGCCGATACAACTGGGACATTTGCCGTCGGGGGTTAGAACAACGATTCCTTGGTCAAGGAAGAGGGAAAACCGCTTATCGAATGACCTGATAACAAAGTCCTGGAAAACCAGACCGGTGCTGGCTGCCCTGTTGGTAGTGGCCACCTCGCCAGCCGGACACACCGGCTCTCCCCCGGGTGCGCCGCCTCTTGACGGGGTATAGGCCGGCTGGGCGGTGATGGTAACGGTAGCCTCATGGCTGCCTCCCTGCCCAATAACCAGATAGGCAGGTAGACCGCCAACAATAACCAGTATTATAATAGCAATAATGGCATAAAATGCTCTTGGCACTACCTAAATCCCCTATTCCTATTTCATTTCTACCAGCCATCGGCAGGCGAGCTCGGTTTGCACCATCCCCGTCTGGGTTACGTCCTTGACCGCAATCTGGAACTCCCATTTAGGTGGAACTTCAGCATCCCCGGGTATCTCCACGGCTATAAGCACATCCCTTGTCTCTTTGGCCGCCAGTACCGGTGCCGGGTCGGCTATTATTACCCAGGCTTGAGCCATAGCGGGTGCCGGCTCATAGCCATCAGCAGTGTTCTCGGTTACCCGGTAGCTAACCGAGAATTCCGCCGGCTCGTCGCTGCCATTGTGTATACTCAGCGTATACTCCGCCCTCGCCCCGGGGTAGAAATTGCCTATCTCTACCTTGCCCGGGCTGATCCAGGTCTTATCGTATAGCTCGGGCGGCGGCGTGGTGGGGGTTTCAGCCGCTGGCGGCGCTGAGGTCTGGGGACAACCCGCCAGCAGTAGCCCGGCCACCACTATCAGTACAACCAACCATTTCATGACAATTCTCCGTTGAGTCTAGGCGCCCCCGGCGCTTTCAGCCTCATTTGCAGGCTTTCCACCTGTGCTGGGCCGGATTAATCCGCTGTGGCGGATACGGTCACTATAGTTTGCTGGGCGTTCCCATAGCTAAATGAAGACGGTGCCTCCAGCTGTAGGTCAAACGAGTCGTCTGTTAGAGCTACAAGGCCATCAAAGAGGAGGACGTTGGATGCGGAGTTTGGGACATTTATACTCCAAGTGCTTCCCTGGTCGGTGCTAGCATTCAGCTGACCAGTGTCTGCATCTGACGCTCCCCATGTCCAGTCGTTGGCTCCACCGTCCCAGCTATCGCTGTAGATTTCTATATCTATATCGATGGTACTGGTGTTGACGATGTCAAAGTAGTCGTCCGCTCCAGCAGTTCCACCCACACCCTTAGGGCCGCTAGTCGTAGTATCGTTAAATGAACTGACAGCTACTACCCCGAAGTCAAAGTCAGTCTGGGTTACATCTATGCTGATATAGGTAGGTGTGGCTGTTATGGTGACCGTGTCACTGGGTAACGCCAGGGCACTGCCGACGGGAATAACTATCAGCGCCACCGCCAGCAGGATGGCTAACAGGGTCTTCTTCATTATCTTTCACCTCCTTTCATTTTCATATAGTATTTATTAAACGCCTGTCGACCTCAGGACGCGGTTGCGGTGAGGGTTATGGTTGAATTTTTTTCTACTCCATCGGTAAAGGTGCCCGTCTCCAGCTTGAGTTCCCACTTTTTGCTTTCAGATGCGGCCAGACTTGATATAAAACTCTGGTCACCTGTGGTGAGCGTAACCATCTCGTCTTCATCGTTATCCCCTTCCTTACCCGCTTTCATTCTGGCTTCACCCACCCCCGGGCTTGTGCTTACCAGTGTCCAGCCATCACCGCTGCTGCTGAAGTTTGTTGCGCTGATTGAGATGTCCACTGCCTCGGTGCCATTATTGGTCATGGTGAAGTAGCAGTCATCACCTGCCAGGTCCCAACTGGGCTCACTGCCGTTTGACCAGTAGGAGCTATTTTCGGAGACGGGGCCAAAGTCCTTATCGGAAGGGGTATTAGATATGTCCGGCTCTTCGTTGCCTACAGTAGCGCTCGGCTCCGGGGAGGCGTATTTGCGGACTCTGACATTATCAAATCTGGCGTAGGCTCCGTAATGATTGGCTAGTCCGATTTCCCCCGCTCCTGAATACTGCAAATCGAATACCGTGGCCCTAAGGGTGTCGTTGCTGTATATCTGGAATATTGGGCCGTTTATCACCAGTTTGGCTTTTTGCCACTGGTTGGCTATACCAAATCTGGCTACCGCCGTACCAAACCCGCCCCAGGTGTCATACGGGGGCTTCATCCAGGGTGTTTCGTCTCCGGAACGGGTATCCCACCTTCCCTTATAGCCGGTGTTGGCCGGGTAATTCCCCCTGAAGATTATTTCGGGGAGCGCATTCGTCGTCGGGTAGACATCGGCCTCGATTATCCCGTTTTGAAAGCCGGCGTAGGTCGCATCCGAGCCAATAACCGCCAGTCCATAGGGATAACCACCTGTAGAGCCTCCGCTGATTTCTAAGCACGGAGCCGGGCTGCCATAACTGGATGTAATAGCTACATCGGTATCTATGTGGACATTCCATTTGCTCAAAGTGCCGCTGAAGTCGTCAAAGAAGATGAAGGTTGCGCTTCCATCACTTGAGCTGCTGGCGGCGGCGTTGCCATAATACATATAAATTGTTGGTGTTCCTGATGCCGTTACCTCCACCCAGATTCTTGAGGTGCCGGTGTTATCCCACGATTCCACCCAGTAGTCCTGAAGCGCCGCCCCGTCTGAGCCGGTAAAGCGAATATCCGAGCCATCGGCCTTAATATTGGCGTAAGGATTCCCTATTGTACCGGTAGTAAGGGTAACCAGGACCTGATAATCGGCGATGGATGTCGCCGGACTCAGGCTTATAGCCCGGCGATAGCTCCAGCCGGATAGCCAGTCGGGGCTGGCATAGGCAGTCTCGGAGCCGATGGAAAGGGTAATAGTGCTCTCGAAAGATAGCGTGCCGATACCATCGATGCTCACCTGCCGGGCAGGCATGAATATAGTGAGCAAAATCAGCCCCACCACCGGTATAATTATCAGCAACTTTTTCAGCAGCTTCACCTTATTTCCCGGTTAAAGCCCCGGGCAATGACTGCCCGCCGGGCTTTAACCATCAATCTAAACTTGCCAACTGGCAAGTTAGCTTTTCTTTGTTTAACTTACTTAAACTTAATTCAGGTTAGTCTAATTTATCATAAGTTACTATAAATTCTGCCAATTGGCAAGACCCCCCTGGCCTTAATGTGATTAAATTTTAGCCCGCCGTGATTAAAATTGCTCCTATAAAATTTATCATTATATTGCCCCTGTTTCTTGACGGCTGGGGCTAACGGTTATACAATGGCTTGGTTTGAATAAAATGACCCGGAAATATGATGTTATCATCGTTGGCGGTGGTCCGGCGGCTATCTTTGCCGCCCTGGAGCTTTCTCAGGCTTCCGGCCTGCGTATATTGCTTATAGAAAAGGGCAGGGACATTGATAAGCGCCAGTGCCCGGCCAGAGATACCGGTGGTTCCTGTATCTCCTGCTCGCTCTGTAATCTGGTCTGCGGGCTGGGTGGGGCCGGTGCTTTTAGTGACGGCAAGCTGACTCTGACCTCCCGGGTGGGGGGAAGGCTCAGCGATTACCTCGGGGAGAGCCAGACGGAAGCCCTTATCGGCTATGCCGATAATATCTACCTGGGGTTTGGCGCGCCGGATAAGCTTTACGGCACCGGCAAAAAGGTTGGCCCGCTGCGGGAGAAGGCGAAGCTGGCGGGCTTAAAGCTGGTTCCGGTGCCGGTCCGACACCTCGGCACCGACCACTGCCGCCTGGTGCTCAAGGCGATGTGGGACTACCTCAGCCCTCGCATAGAGTACAGGCTGGAGACCGAAGCCTGCAATATCAGCGTTAACGGGGGTAAGGTCAGGGGGGTGGAGGTTGAGGGCGGGGATAAGTTTGACTGTGATTACCTTATCCTGGCGCCGGGCCGGGAAGGCGCCGACTGGCTGACCAACGAAGCCGAGCGGCTTGGACTGACCATGCACAGCAACCCGGTTGATGTCGGCGTGCGGGTGGAAGTTCCGGCCACGGTAATGGCCGAACTAACCAACTACCTCTATGAATCGAAGCTGGAGTTTATGTCTAAGAGTTTTGACGACCGGGTGAGGACCTTCTGCATGTGCCCCGGAGGCGAGGTCATCATGGAGTCCACCGGCGGTAGTGACCCGGTAATCACCGTTAACGGCCACAGCTATGCCGAGCGCAAGACCGATAACACCAACTTTGCCCTGCTGGTGAGCACCGCCTTTACCAAGCCCTTTAACCAGCCTATCGCCTACGGCAAATACCTGGCCAGGCTGGCTAATATCCTGAGCGGCGGCGTCCTGCTGCAGCGCCTGGGCGACCTGAAGAAGGGGCGGCGCTCTACCCCGGAACGCATTAAGCGGGGTCTGGTGACGCCCACCCTGAAGGACGCCACCCCCGGCGACCTCAGCTTTGCCCTGCCTTACCGCTACCTGACCGGCATCGTGGAGATGCTCCAGGCGATGGATAAGCTGGCTCCGGGCGTTGCCTCACCACACACCCTGCTTTACGGCATAGAGGTTAAGTTCTATTCCAGCCGGCCCGAGCTGAGCCCCGGCCTGGAGACCGAGGTTAGCAATATGTTTGCCGTCGGCGACGGCGCCGGCGTCAGCCGCGGCCTGATCCAGGCTTCGGTTTCCGGCGTGGTGGCCGCCAGGGAAATACTAAAGAGGAGCAAGCGCTAAAACCGGTTTTCTACGGTATTGCCCCGTCCCCACCCCCTTTAAAACATGTGTTTTTCTTCCCGCCCTCCCGCCCTCATAAGCTTTTACCCCAAAAACACTTCGTTTTTTTCGGGGGCCCCGTATCCGCTTCAAAAACTTTCTTGCCCCACCCCTTAGTCTCTTAAACTCCCTTTTTTGGGGGGTATATATTCCCCAAATCACCCCTTTTTAGCAGTTCTCTTTTTACCCGCCCTCCCGCCCTATAGAGGTGGAACCTCTCATCAACTCTCTTACTTGGGGGGGAATAGGTGTTAGCCCATTAAAGAATGGACTTTTTCTCCTCTCTGGGGGTGGGGGGAAAAGGGGAGGTAACTGATTGGGGGTGTTTAAGAGGGGGCTTTGCCCCCTCTTCTATAAAAAACCTTCCCCCTCCCTTGTAAGGGAGGGGGATTAAGGGGGAGGGTTGCTCAGTTAATGAGTAAGCCAGCCAGTTGACAGGCTAACTTTGGCCGACTAAAATTGTGGAGTCACGATAATTGCCAACAAGGAAGCCGCCAGGAGGCGCAAAAGCGCACAAAGGCCTAGAAGAGTGTAGATAGTATGGCAAAAGAATCCGCATTAAAGCAAAAGCTGGCTGATGACCTCAAGCAGGCGATGAAGGATGGGGATAAGGTTAAGCGTTCGGCAATACGGATGGCCATGGCCGCCATTAAGAACGCCGAAATCGCCCGCCAGGCCGTTTTAGAAGACGGTGATATCCTGGGCGTCATCGCTAAGGAGATAAGGCAGCGCAAAGAAAGCATCGAGGCTTTCAAGCTGGGAGGCCGCATGGAGCTGGTGGCTATAGAAGAAGCGGAGATGGCGGTCCTGGAGCAGTACCTGCCCCAGCAGATGGGCCGTGACGAGATTACCGCCGAAGCCCGCCGCGTTATTGAGGAGGTGGGGGCGGAGAGCATCAGGGACAAGGGCAAGGTCATGCCCCCGCTTATCGCCAAGCTAAAAGGCAAGGCCGACGGGCGGGAGATAAACGAGGTAGTAACAGAATTGCTGGGCTGAAGAATTAAGCCATAGCCCTGCCCAGTTCCAGTTCAAGTTGACCCGCTTTGGTCCCCGAATCTATCACATCCCAAGGCAGTTTTTGCTTGATATCCCACTGCTGGTGAGCGTAGAAATCCACATCCACCCGGTATTTTTTCACCGCCTTGCGCCAGCCGGATAGGGATATTTCCTCTATATTGGCCAGCACCCCGGCCAGTTTGGCGTCACCCCGCGCCAGCACCCCCTGAACCTGGCTCCAGGCGGGGCTTTCCGCCTTAATCTTGATTCCTTTAGGCATCAGGCCGCTTTTGAGCATAGACAGGCGCCGGTTGAGGGTGGGGGGCTGGGCCATCGGCAGCCACTGGAAGGGGGTACCAGCCTTGGGCACGAAGGGGGCGATATTCAGCGTCAGGCGGCCGCCGGGCTGCTTGTTATTAAGTATGCGCTTGCACTCCAGGCTCAAATTTATAATCCTCTCTATATCTTCATCGGTCTCCGAGGGCAGGCCAATCATAAAATAGAGCTTGACCTGCTTTATTCCCTGCTCGGTTACTATTTCTATCGCTTTCAGGATGTCGTCTTCGGAGATGCCTTTTTTAATAACATGGCGCAGGCGCTGGGAGCCGGCCTCGGGGGCAAGGGTAACGGTCCTGGCGCCGCCCTTGGCCAGTTCTCTCAAGACCACGCCGGATAGGGGAGCCACCCGCAGCGAGCTTATGGATAGCTCAGCCCCCATCTGGCTTAATTTTGGCATCAGCTCCTCAATCTGGGGGTGGTCGAAGACCGCCGCCCCAACCAAACCCAGCCGCCTCCGGTATTTTAAGCCTTCCTCCGCCTGGGTGATGAGGCTGTCTAGGGAGCGGTAGCGCATGGGGTGAAAAGCCTGGCTGGTAAGGCAGAAGCGGCAGCCCCAGTTGCAGCCCCTTTCTACTTCAATGAGATAGAGGTTGCCCAGTTCAGTGTCCGGGGTGAGTATAGCCGAGGCCACGGGAAAGTCATCCAGATTTTTGGCCCACTGCCGCGTCACAGGCTTTCCTGAATGGTGCTGCGGGACATAGACGCCGGGCAGGAGACTTAGCGCTTTGAGCAGGTCACTGCGATTAGCCCCGATGCCCTCGGCTATAATGGGCAGTATTGCCGGGACTATGGGTTCGGCCTCGCCGATACAGAGGCAGTCAAAGAAGGGGGAGAGGGGCATGGGGTTGGCCATAACGCAGGGGCCGCCGGCGATAAGGAGCGGATGCCTCTGGTCACGGTCAGTGGCGTAGAGGGGTATGCCGCTGGCTTTTAAAATACGGGCGATATTGAAATAGTCCAGCTCATAAGAAATAGAGAAGGCAATAACGGCGAAATCGGCCAGCGGCCTTTGGGATTCCAGAGATACAGGCGGCGACTGGCCATCTTCTGTTTCCCAGAAGGCTCTCTCAGCGACGACCTTATCGTGGCTGTTGAGCAGTTTATAGAGGGCGTGGATTCCCAGGTTGGACATGCCTAAATAATAGGCGTTGGGGTAGACCAGGGCGAAGGGAACCCTGCCCCCCCAGTCCTTGATGACGGTGCCCTGCTCCCGGGAGAGGCGCCGCCTGGCTTTTTCGACCTGCTGCCAAGTCATTGCCTTATCTACTCCACTATAAGGTCAACGAAGCGGTTAGTTTTAAGGTTAAACAGCCCCGAAGAGCAGATTCGGAGGAAGGGTATAGCCGGGGTGGTGAGGGTGGCTATGGTAAGACTGAAATTAGGGAACCTGCCGCCCAGCCCGGCGGCGGCCTTCTGGATACGGTTAAATTTATCGGCTATGGTCTCCATGGGCTCGGTGGAGACGATTCCCCCCACCGGCAGGGCTATCTCCGCCAGTATCCTGCCGCCGGCACAGACCGCCTCCCCTCCCCCTATCTCCTTAACCCGGTTTACCGCCGTCGCCATGTCGCTCTCATCGGCGCCGACCACTATAATATCACCGCAGTCCCAGGCATAACTGGAGGCAATAGCCCCCTTTTTAAGCCCAAGCCCCCTGATTAAGCCGGTAAAGCTCTTACCTGTACCGTAAGCCCTCTCGATAGCGGCCACCTTTATTATATCCTGGCTGACATCGGCTTTGAGCTGGCCGTCCGTCACCGGCATATCAATTAACGCCTCCCTGGTGACCAGGTTGGTGACCTGCTCTATCAGCCGCACCTTTACCTGCTGGCGGCCTTCTGCCGGGATGGTGAAGTCATCGGCGGTAAACTCTCTGGCTAAATGGATGGTGTTGAGCATTGACCGGGGGTAGCGGTGTCTCCGGGGTGGAACCAGTACCTGACCGTTCCGGGCGACCACCCGGCCGTTGCTGATGACGTGTTCCGGCCTGATGGTCTTTAAGTCCGGGATAATAACGATATCGGCATACTTGCCGGGGGCGATGCCGCCGATATCACCGTCTATGGCGAAATGCCGGGCGATGTTGACTGTGGCCATCTGTATCGCTCTGACGGGGTTAAAGCCGAGGTTGATGGCTTTCTGCACCAAAAACTCCATATAGCCGTCGCTGATAAGCTGCTCCGGCCCCACCCCGTCGGTTGATACGGCCAGCCGGTTGAGGATGGCGTCGTCGTCCTTTAGCTGGGAGATGGCTTCCATCTCCCGCCTTATCTCGCCCTCTCTTATCAGGATAAAGAGCCCCAGTCTTACCCTTTCCCTGACCTCTTCGGCGTTGGTTGGCTCGTGGCAGGAGGAGATGCCCGATGAGACATAGGCCTGGAGCTTGGCTCCGGTGGCGCCGGCGCTGTGCCCCTCCACCTTCTTGCCCCATTTCAGGGTCTCGGCGATAAGGTCGAGGACTCTCTTGTTACCGCTGACCACATCACCCCAGTAGACCTCGCCCAGGCCGAGGACTTCCTTGCGCCGCAGCAATTGGCGCAGCTGTTTAACGGTGATGGCGTGCTCTTCGGTGACTGGGCTTATGGTTACCAGGGGCGGGGCGGTGATGAAGATTTTTATGGGCTGGTTTTTGGCCGATTTGAGGAACTGGATAACCCCCTCGTAGCCCAGCGGGGAAGAGAGGGTGCAGGTTTCGGTGATAATGGTGGTGGTGCCCCCCTTAATGGCAAATCTCAGGAGCTCGCTTGTGGAATAGATGGTGTCAATATGGGTGTGGCCGTCGATGAAGCCGGGAACGAGCGTCTTGCCGTTAGCGTCGATGACCCGGGTTGAGGAGCCGATAGCCTTACCCACATCACTGCCAACGTAGGCTATCCTGTCCCCTTTGATGAGGACGGAGGCTTTTTCTACCTCCCCGCTGTAGACATTGACCACCGAGCCGTTAACGATGGCTAAATCGGCCTCCGCCTCCCCCAGCGCCACCCGCATCAGGGCGTACCTGTTTTCATCCATGCGGTCTCATTATATAGCTTGAGGGGTAAAAATGCGATTTTAATTTGGTGACCCGCCCAACAGAGGTGACACCTCTTTAAAACTCCCTAAAACGGGAGGGGTGGGAAAGAAAGTTTTAGAGAGTGTTTATCTACCCACCCTCCCACCCTCATAAGCTGCGCTTCTAAGCTTTCTATTTCGCCCCTCCCATTGTGGGGTGAGGGGAGAAGGGGATAATTAGTCCTCCAAACGGGGGTGGGGTTTAAGAGATGAAAAGAGGCAGAGCCTTTTTGGGTGGGTGGGTATAAGAGAACTGTTAAAAACAGGGGGTGGGGCAAAAAGGGCTTTAGCCCTTTTACATTAAGGGTGGCGGGTGGGAAGCATTGCGCCCGCTTTCCGCCTCATCAACATATTCGCGGACGATCTCACACCCGTGCTTGGCAGCGTAGTCCCTGACCGCTCTTAGCTGAGCGGATATACAAACTAAATTACAAAGATTTCGTTATTCCTCAAGCTTCGTCTCTATTCTCAGGCGACAGAGGCAGGTTAAGAAATCTCCTTCTCTATATAACGGAAGAAGTCTGGCCGGAACGGGTCCCACCGGCCCACCAGCCGGTCAAAGGCAGGGGCGGGGAAGCTCTCCTTAAATATCCGGTAGTAATACAGCTCCTCAACGGAAGACAGCCAGGGATTACCCTCTATCCGGTTATGTTCTGCCAGTTCCTTTTCGGTAATGTGTTTTTCCGCCATCTGGCGCATAATATAGGCCACCCCCGACCCCTGGGCAAAGAACCGCTTGGTCTGGTAGATGATATGTTCGGGCAGAGTGCCCTCAAAGGCCTGGCGCAGAACCCACTTACCGGTCTGTTCCTGGCCGTGAATCTTATGTTCCAGCGGAATCTTCAGGCAGAAGTCCATCACCCTGGTATCGAGGAAGGGGGTGCGGGTCTCTATAGAATTGGCCGCTGCCAGTCTATCCAGCCTCTGCAGTGCCGTATTGCCGGCTACATGGACAAGCTTGTCCACTATACTGGCGACCTCCTCCGGGTTCTTCCCCTGCTTGAACTGCCCGTCATACCCGGCAAGAAACTCATCGGCCCCCTCGCCGGTGAAGACACAACTGGTATGCGGCTTAACAAACCGCACCGCCAGGAAATTGGCAATTGCCCCGTGCACGCAGCTTTCCTCATACATCTCCTGGTGAGAGATGGCCTGAGTCAAAATCTCGTTTATCTCCTTTTCCCCGAACACCAAAACGTGATGCTTAACACCCAGGTATTTGGTAACATCTTTAGCCAGCGGCAGGTCCTCTCCCTCCTTCATACTTACGGTAAAGGCTTCAATATCAGGATTTATCTCGTGCGCCATATAGATTATGAGGCTGCTGTCCAGCCCGCCGCTCAACAGAACTCCCCCCACCGCCCCATCTTTCATCCGTTTCTCGGTCGCCTCTACCAGTAGCTGGCGTAACACCTTCTTGGCCTGCTTGTAATCCTCAAAATCGGGGGTTTCCACCTTCTGGCGTAAATAGCCCAAAAATCCCAGCTCTTGGGAATAAACGTAGCCGGGCGGGAATTCCTTAACATCGTCGGCAATACCCACCAGGCTCTTTGCCTCCGAGGCGAAGCACAGCTTCCCCTCGCTATGCCCGTAGTAAAGCGGCTTTATGCCGGCCCAGTCCCGGGCCAGTATCATCTGGCCGCCGTCAGAGATAGCACAGGCGAAGTCCCCGTCTATCCTCTCGGCAAACCGGGCGCCGAACTTATTATACAGCGCCAGCACCGCTTCGGCGTCGGTCTTGCCTCCCTTTTCATTATTATACACACGCCCATCGAGCACCACCGCCCTATCGCCTTCGGCAGTGTAGTGTGAACCGGGCTTAGAGTCCCCTCCCATATTCAGCTCACAGCACCCCAGATTGACTCCCTGCTCCTGATTTATCCAGGTCTCGTGGGGGCCACGATGCTTAATTCTCTCCAGCATACGAGCCAGTTCCCCATCGTCAACACCCTGAATACCGGCAATTCCGGCCATAGCTCCCCTCCTTTATCCAACCAAGCTATAACTCAACTAGTTTTCGCCTGTTGAAAAGAATCCAGCACCTTGATGGCCTGAAAACCATCCACACAATAGGCATCGGCGCCTATTCCCTGGGCATACTCATCAGACACCGCCGCCCCACCGATGAGAACCTTGACCCTATCCCTTAAGCCACTGTCCTTCAGAGCTTCGATAACCACCCCCATCTCAGTCATGGTAGTGGTAAGCAGCGCCGATAGCCCCAGGTAATCGGGGCTTTCTTTTTTGATAAACTCAATAATCTTTTCCGTAGGCACATCAGTACCCAGGTCGTTTACTTCGTAGCCCGCCCCTCTGAGCAGGATGGCAACGATATTCTTGCCGATATCATGGATATCCCCATGCACGGTGGCAATGGCGAATTTCCCCTTGGTCTCGACATTGGCCGCTTCAAGAAGCGGCTTGAGAATTTCCATAGCCTCGCCTACCGCCTCAGCCGAAGCCAGCATATCGGGGATAAAATATTCTTTGCTGGAATATTTCTCCCCCACCACCCGCATCCCGGCCGTCAGCGCATTGATTATCTCCTCCAGCGAGATCCTTTTCTCCAGCGCCAGGCGGGTCAGCTCCACCACCCCCGGTGTCCCCGATAGCTTCTCATCTATACCCTCATCTTGCTGGGTCTTCCTTCCCTGGATAACATTCTCTTTAAGCCGGGCAATGATATCGTCTTCGGTCATATTTACTTCCCTTCTTTATAAACGTTCAGCCTGGGCAACAGGCCGGGAATCTCCTGGAATATCTTGGCCGTGGTCTCCGGGTCTATATGCTCCACCGGCTTGGCCAGAAGCTCATTCATCCTCTGGTAGGCCAGGGCGAAGACGCTGTCACTCTCCCCATCCCCTTCAAAGGGATAGGGCGGCGAGATTTCCCCGCTTCGCATCACCTGGCGAATGTAGCCAATATATAGCTTCTGCGGTGTTTCCACCACCTCTCTTATCTGCTTCATGGTTTCCACCAGCTCCTGCTGATTAATCCTTGGGGTTTTAAGGAAAAACTTGATCATCTGGAAGTGGGCGTCGTCCAGGACTGCCTGTAGCAGGCAAAAAACAGCGTTGCAGTCGAGGAGGCCATAGGCACAGTGCAGGAACTGGGGGCCGCTTAATGTCACCACGATATCCGAGAACAACCTCTCTATCGAGGACTGCTGCCCCGGTATCTTGGCATCGCACACCCCCGAAGTAGAATAGTTGGGTATTTTATAGAACCGCGCCATCTGAACACAGTCAATGTTATACTGGCTGGTCTCCACCGAGCCGTAGGAATCACTTAAGGTATCCATGCGCGCCATTACCGGCACGCTGCCGTAGAGCATCGGCGTCTCTTTATTTACCAGCTGCCCCAGGGTTATACCGGCCAGAACCTCGGCATTTATCTGGGCCATAATACCCGCCTCTTTGATGGGAGCCGTTGTCCCCGCCTGGGGTGAGGAGGAAACTGCGGTGGGCAATCCCCGGCGGCAGACCTCAATAAAGGTATCGGTGGTATCGGCAACAAACTGCAGCGGGCTCTTTACCAGGCAGGTAATAAAGGAAATGATGGGGTTTTCTTTTAGCGCCTCTTTCCCACCGGCTATCAACTCGGCCATTCTCACCACGTTATCCAGCTGCTCCAGCTTGGTCAACCCGGACATAAAATGCTTGGTGGTGTTATTCAGCGAGGCGAAGAACTTGTTAACGTCCTTATTATCCTCGGTGATATCCTCATCCTGGATATTGACGGTGCGGATGTAACCGTCCAGCGTCTCCAGGTGCTCACAGACGTGCGCCGACTGGCAGAGGTCAGCCACGGTGGCGCGCCGTGGGTGAAACTCCGGCACCTTAATCTCAATACTGCTGTCGGATTTCTTGACATAGGTAGGAAAATCGACATCCAGCCAGATATTGGTCTCCGAGCCGGAGATAAAGTAGACCCTCGGCTCGTCGCCTTTCATTATAAGGGCATTATCCGGATTTCTAGCGCCCAGTTTGACCGTCTTGGGAGCGTTATCAAGAGCCTCTGTAACCAGTTTTTCCGGTATCTTTATATGCCAGTGGGGATGGTCAGCAGAGGCAACGGCGGCAACCTCGGCGCCATTACTCTGGAATATCTCGGCCGCTTTCTTACTAAAGCAAATCAGGCCGGGGTCAACCAGTATCTGCAGGGAAGCCTGGTGAATTTGCTGGACTTGCTCATCGGTAATTCTTTCATAGGGATTAGGAACTAATATTCCTTCTCTGGGCAATTTACTTCTCCTCCCGGACCGTCAGCCTATATCAATCCACAATTCCGCTTATTTCGGATAGTATCTGCTCTCTCACTTCCGCAGGCAACTGGTATTTACGCTCGGCGATAAGCCGCTTCGCTTTTTCCCCCGCCTTCTGCCAGATAGCCTTCCCCCCCTTAGCCTCCCACTCCTCCCGGCTGTTCTGGTCGCTCAAATTAGGCCGGTAGTGCTCACGGCGCATAAAGCGCCGGGTATGCCTGGCGGCGACGAAGTTACCCCCCGGCCCCACCTCCTTGATGAGGTCAAAGGCCAGGGTATCATCGCTGACCCTGATGCCAGCCACCGCCCTCATCACCATTCCCAGTATCTCGCTATCAATGACGAACTTCTCATAACAGGCCGTCATGGCGAATTCCATCATCCCGGCAGCATCGTGGATGAAATTGGCACCGGCCAGGGCACAGAGGAGGCTGGTTATAGCCGACTCGTAGCCGCTCTGGGCATCCAGCACTTTAGAATCGGTCATACCGCCGGTGGCGTAGAAGGGAAGATGGTAAAACTGCGCCATCTGGGCACCGGCGGCGTTCAGCAGCCCCATCTCCACCGACCCGGCCAGATACTTAAAATCGCTGAGGTTGGTGTTGGTCGCCACCGAGCCAAAGATAACCGGTGTACCCGGTTTTACTATCTGGGTAAGCATAACCCCCATCAATGAGTCCGCCGTCTGGATTACCAGGTTGCCGGCCAGCGTTACCGGCGAGGTCGCCCCGCACAACGGCTCAGCCGGACATACCAGGGGGATGCCCCGCTGGGCAATCTCTATTACCAGGTCACCGTAATTGGCGTCCATCTTTAGGGGGCTTATGCTGCAGGCTATCATGGAGACGAGAGGGCGCTCTTCCAGTTTTTCTGCGGAACCAGCCACCATCTCGGCCATCCGCAGCACCTGTTTTATCCCGTCCAGGGTGTAAACCCCCCCCATGATATGCTTGGTGGTATTGTCCAGACCGGCAAAGAAGCGGTTTACATCAACCTGCTCTATTGGGAGCTCATTGGGATAGGTGGGCAGCATAAAAAGATGGATATTATCCAGGCGGTTAACCAGCCTGGCGATACGCTTAAGGTCTTGCAGGGTAGCCAGCCGCTTCTGCTTGGTAGTCGGCTCATAGATATAGAGGGCGGTCCCCCCCGTACCGGTATAAACCCGGTTGCCGCCGAGGTAGATGTCATTCTTCTCTTCCTGGCCGCAGAGCCTGACCTCGGGCGGTGCTATCCCTATCAGCTTCCGGGCTTTTGCCTGAGGCAGGCGCACCCGCCGTTCCTCTCTATCCACCCTGGCGCCAGCCTGCTCAAAGAGGTTAAGGGCTGTCTCCGAGTTTACCTCGAAACCTACCTCCTCGATTACCCTCATCACCGTACGGTCTATCTTGATTATTGAGTCTTCAGTTAGAGGGCGGTAGCTACCGCCGGCTAATCCTTTTCTAATCATAACTTTATTCTATCTTCCACCTCTGCTTTATTCAGGCTCTGCTTTATTTAGTTCAGGCAAGTACTAAAAAGAAAACCAGTAAATAATAGTCAACTAACGAGAAATCAGGCACGGTAAGGAAGGCTTAGTGGGTTTAAGGTTTAATACTGGGGATAATACTGGGGATATAATAGCGCGCCTGGATGAAATATGGTCGGGCTCTTCACTCAGATGTCTGTTTGAGGATAGAAATGATATCTAAAGCCCGCAACCAGCAGGTCACCTGTTTTCCTTGGTAGGTTTTTGCCACGGCCAAACCTCCCGTTAAAATCAGTCTTGATATATATTACACCGTCAGCCCCTCTTTGTCCAATGCCAGGTGGTTACCAGAGGGCTAGGCGCTAACAGATATGGGGAGGGTTCCCAGGTCTATTATACAATCAGCCTAAGCGTAATCCACTTGAACTTTTCATCGATTTGTTGCCTTACAGGCTCCCAATAACGTAATGCGAGATTGCTGGCGAGTTGCAGGCATCACTATTTGTTGGTAGAATTATCTTCGACGAGAGCCGGGATGCTAAATGGTCAGGCAGATAACCCGCCTTTGCTCAGGACACATCCGGCGTCAAGCCCTTTGTTCACCAGCCTCACCAACCGAGCTGGTACATAAGAAAGCCTGAGGATGCTTGCCCTGAGTTTAGGGAGCACCGTAAGCCCTGCCCATAAAGACAATGGGAGCTTCTGGGGGCCCTTTTACAAAAGGGCCCCCAGAATAACAGCTTATTACTGCGCATATAAGTGGCGGAGTGGCCAGGTACCCTGTTTTACTATCTTACCATTGAGCGCCTGGTCAACACGTACTTCATCAACACCCTCAACATTACCCGAACTATAGCTCAGCGGTGTACTGCTTAAGCCACCGGTGTCAAGGTCTGTAATCTTGAAGAAACCAAAGTCCAACACATCAACCGGCGTTAGATCCTCAACGGGCATCTCCAGCATGGCCAGTCTTAAGGCCTCAACCTGGACCATGGCTTCAACAAGGCCAGCCTCATACATGACGTGAGTAACCATGTCGTTGGGGTGATACATCTCCTGTAAATCGTTGCAGAACGCAACCCCGGGTGTGGCCAGGTCATCCAAGGGGGGGTAGCTACCAGCAACGACAACACCCTCACTCAATTCAGCACCCATAGCCGGAACGAACACGGGCAGGTGACTCGGTGCAGCCAAGCCAAAGGTTATCTTGTAGTCCAGATTGGTACCCATGCCCAGCCTGACCGCTTCCTTTATCGTCGGCTGTGAACCGGGGTTAATCATCCAACATAGGGCAAGGTCAACCTTATTTTCCTTCAGCCATAGAAGCTGGGTAGTTGGTGGAGAGGTAGGCACTAGCGGCACAAGCTGGGTGCCAACCAGTTCATACCCAATACTCTCCAAATACGCATCCATCTCTGGTATCAAGATTGACTTGCCCGGGGGATAATCGGCGGTAAGGTAAGCAACCCTTGGTGCCCTGTCTTCCGTCCAATTTTCCAGGAACCAATCGGCAATGGCGGCCAAGTCATCGGTATAAATAGGGTAAATGGTTAAGCAGGTTTTTGGCGGCGACAGGAGATAAGGTCCACTGACCAGGGCACTGGGGGAACCCATGCGATCCTCATTTAGCCTGTCCATTAGTGCCAGCGCTGTTGATGACCCCGATGTCCTGTAGACCAGCATTCCTTTGGCCTTAAGCTCTTCATAGATAGTCAGTGCCTTTTCTACATTGAGCTCATCATCTCTCCACAGCACCTCCAGGGTTACATTGTCGGGGAATGTCTCGCTTCGCCACGGCGCCATCATCTTGGTCTCATTCACATACTGAACATAGTCTTCAATAGCAGCCAGGACCGCCGCTGAATCCTCGGCGTAGGCACCGGTTAGCGACATGCCACCACCGACATATAGCGTGTACTCAGGTGGCGGTGTTGTCTCTTCTCCCGGACAGGCAGCAAACAGAGGCATTGCCAGCAGCATAATAATCATGGAAGCTATAAATAGCCATTTAATCTTAGTCATTTCTCCTCCTTTCTGGTTTATGATTTAGTCTACTCCGTAAATTTAGTATTCTATTGAATTTAGCCACCTCCTTTCACTGTATTACTCTAATACCTTAATGTGAAAAAGGCCACAGCCGGTAATATGCCTTGACCATCTGCCACCGGTGAGCCAGTCCCCTGGGCTCAAAGATGAGGAAGATGATAATTACCAGGCCGCGCATGATAAGGCCGAGTGAAGCCGCTGCCTGGGGAGCCACGGCGGCCGATAAGATTGGGCCAACAATGGTAACCAGCTCATCCAACAGCTTAAGGGACACGGCGCCAAAGATAGCCCCGGCGGTGCTGCCCATGCCACCGACAATTAGCATGCCCAGGTACCACACCGAATTCATGAAGGGAAACTGGTCGACAGTGGCGAAAGCAAAGTAGTGAACCAGTAGTGAGCCAGCCACACCGGCATAGACACAACCGATGAAGAATGCCAGCAGTTTATAACTCAACAGATTGACCCCCATCACCTCAGCCGCCAGGTCATTGTCCCTGATAGCAATGAAGGCTCTGCCTGCTCTGGTTCTGACTAGGTTTTTAGCAAAGAATGTACCCAGACAGGCGATTATCAGCACCAGGTAGAAGTAGCTACCTTTGGACTTAAAGACAAAGCCGCCTATCTCAGGTCTGGGCACAGCCAAACCATTACCACCACCGGTAACACTGTAGAGCTGGAGTATAACCCACATAATAATAAAATGGGCGGCTATGGTCGCCATAATCAGGTAGAAGCCCTTAATCCTTAGTGATGGTAAGCCGAAGAGTAGACCCACCATTCCTGCAGCCAGTGCGGCACAGGGTAGGGCTGCCCAGAATGACCAGTCAAGCTTGGCAGTGAGTACGGCCGAGGTATAGGCACCTACTGCCATGAAGCCGGCATGACCCAGGGATATCTGACCGCAGTATCCGGTTAGGATATTGAGACCGTGAACACTGATAATGGTGATGCCGATTATGGTCAGTATGGTCAGTATTCTATCACTGAAAAACAGCGGGCAGGCAAAAAGAAATATGAGAAAGGCTAACAGCATTACCCAGTGCGTTCTGGTGCGGAAGATAGCCATATCCTGCCCGTAGCTCTGGTTAAAAGTTCCGCTGGGTAAACCCACTTATTAAATCCTTTCTATCTCGACCAGACCAAATAGGCCGTGGGGCCTAAAGATTAGCACAATTATCATGACGATGAACGGGAAGACACTGGCCAGGCCGCCACCGGAGGGTAGCAGTGGATCCAGGTAGCCGGCGGCTATATTCTCCAGCACACCCACCATTATTCCGGCGACAATAGCTCCGCCAATTGAATTCACCCCTCCCAGTAGCACTACAGCGAATGCTTTAAGGCCAACATTAGCCAGCGGTATCATAACACCGGATACGCCGCCTAAAATAATGCCGCCGATTACACCAACAACGCAGGCAATCACCCAGGAGAGGGCATAAACGGTAGTTACCTTGATACCGGCACTCTGTACCACCTGCTCATCCTCGGCGGTGGCCATCATTGCCAGCCCACTTCTGGTGTAGCGGAAGAAAAGCATGAGTATAGTTACTACAGCAATAGACACCATTACTCCGATTAATGTCTCTGGGGGTATGGATAGCTCACCAATCTTTAGAGTTATAGTCGGCAACACCCCGTGGTAGGTCTTATATTCACCACCCCAGACCAGGGTTGCCAGCCCCTCCAGTACAGTGGCCAGGGCAATGGTCATCATAATTACCGCCAGCACCGGTTGACCCACCAGGGGGCGCAGGGTAAAGCGTTCTATTAACAAGCCCAGTATAATGGCCGCTGCTACCGCCAGTATCAGGCTGGCCCATACCGGCAGGTGAAAGGTTACCAGAAAGGTGAAGCCCAGGTAACCACCAATCATGACAAAGTGTCCCTGGGCAATGTTGAACGCCTTGGAGCATTTAAGGATGATAACAAAGCCTATAGCGATGAGGGCATAGACCATACCCAGGGCAAAACCGCTTACCACTAGCTGTAGAAAGAAGCTCATCGGTCAGCCCCCTTAATAGACTGGATGCTGATAATAGTCTTTACCGTGCCCATTCGCCCATCCCGATATCTGACCTGAGCTTCTATAGGCACCTCCGTCTTATCACTATAGATAGCATTGATAAGCCCGCGGTAGCGCTCTTCCATGAATGTTCTTCTCAGCTTCATAGTTCTGGTTAGCTCACCTTCATCGGGGTCAAACTCCTTGTGCAGATTGACGTATTTCTTCACCCTGGTGCCCGGCGGTAAAGCGCTATTTATTCTGTCTATATCCCTTTTCACCAGTTCGTAAACCTCTGGCCTCTGGGAAAGCTCGGTGAAGGTGGCATAAGCTACCCTTTTCTCTCCAGCCCACCGGCCTACATTAGCATAGTTGATTACTATGACTGCTGAAGCGTAGGCTCTATCCGGGCCGGCTAGAACCCAGGCGTCCTTGATATAAGGACTGGACCTCAGCTGACTCTCGATAAATTGTGGGGCCAGTTTATCACCACTGGCCAGCTCAACCAGGTCCTTTACCCTGTCCACAAAGACAACGTGTCCATCCTCGGTAATAAAGCCGCTATCTCCACTATAAAACCACCCGTCTTTAAGCACCTCGGCAGTCTTATCCGGGTCATTATAGTAACCAAGGAAAGTACCAGGCTGTCGATAAATAATTTCACCATTACTGGCTATTCTTACCTCGGTTCCCTTGTGAACCGGGCCTACAGTCTCTAAATTGACGTCATCATTCTTGGTGCCAGTTAGAGCTCCGCCCTCCGTTGTCCCATATAGGCTTTTGAGAGGAAGATTTAGGGCATGATAGAACCTGAAGGCGTCAGGGCTGAGTATAGCCCCGGTGGTATAGCAGATTCTGGCGTTGGTCAGACCAAGGCTGTCTCTGATGGGTCTAAATAGGGCTATATGAGCCAGAGCATAGAGTATTTTCCAAAACAGGTTTGGCTTTTGTTTTCTATACCTTAAATCAGCTATTTTGTAGCCGATGGGCATCAGCCGGCGGAAGGCGAACCTCTTGATGGCATCGGCGCCTAGAATCCGTGCCTGAAGCATTCCTGCCTGAGCCTCCCACAGCCGAGCCCCATAGAGTACTATGCTTGGTCCTATTTCCCTGGTATCCTCTTGCTGGGTTTCCGGCTCTTCAGCGAAGTTCAGGATGCTGGCCGATAATAGGTGGCAGCCAATCCCGAACCATTGCTCAGGCATCCAGACTGGTGGCAGGTAGGGGGCAACATTATCATTCTTATACCATGGGTCCAGGTGCAAATAATAGTCGGCACCGGTCCTCATAGTCCTGTAGGTATGGACGGCTCCCTTGGGTTCAGCTCCGGTGGTTCCCGAGGTGTAAACAATAGCGCAGACATCATCGGCTTTACCCGTTTTGATATTCTCCTCAAAGAGGCGGGGGTGTTCCTTTTCATATCTTCCCCCCAGCTCAAGCACCTCCCTGTACCCCGATAAAATAGGGTCATCATAATGGGCTAACCCCTTATAGTTCCAGTAGATAACCTTTTTGAGTCGGGGAAGCTTGTCCTTAATCTCGAGCAGCTTATCAATTTGCTCCTGGTCTTCCACTACGGCAAACCTGGCTTCGGAATTCCGGGCAATGTATTTTATCTCTGAGGGAAGCAGATCTGAATATACCCCTACTGAGGCCCCATGGTTGGCCTGGGCAGCCAGCTCGGCATAATACCACTGGGGGGCATTGTTTCCAATAATGAGTAGCTTGTCTCCTGGTTCAAAGCCGAGGGATAGCAGGCCGAGTGCCAGTTTTTTAACATTGAGATAGTAGTCCTTCCAGGTATAAGGCTGCCATATGCCCCGGTGCTTGTAGCGCATGGCGATGTGACTATCGCCATACTTTTGGTAGTTGTACTTGAGCACCTCTGGCCAGGTGTCCCCTTTTTCTCTATAGACCTGCTCTGTCTCGGTTGTCATCGCCCCCTGCCTGTTTTTTAAGTCACCCACCTCTTCTTTCGGCGGTAGTGCTTGAATTCACGGTAGCTCTTTTTGGAGCCTGCCGCCGATAGCCCCATGTAGAATTCCTGAACGTCTTCATTGTCCCTCAGCATATCAGCCGCCCCGCTGAGGACTACCCGGCCATTCTCCATAACATAACCGTAATCAGCAATGCCAAGGGCAGCTCTGGCATTTTGCTCCACCAAGAGTATTGCCATCTTCTGTTCGGCATTGATTCTGCGGATGATTTCGTAGATTTCCTGCACCAGCAGTGGGGCAAGGCCGAGTGAAGGCTCGTCTAAGAGCATGAGCTTGGGACGTGCCATGAGCCCTCGCCCTATCACCATCATCTGCTGTTCACCGCCGGATAGATAGCCGCTCGTCTGGCGGCGGAGGGTTTTGACCTTGGGGAAGTACTCAAAGACCTTCTCTATATCGGCTTTGACCTCTTTCCGGTCTTTGCGATTATGGGCAAATACCATCAGGTTCTCCTCAACACTAAGATGTCCAAGAACCCGTCGCCCTTCCATAACCTGGGTTATGCCCATGGCGGCAATTTCAACCGGGCCATACCTGTCTATCCGCTTGCCATCAAAAACAATGCTGCCGTCGGTTACCTCGCCTTCCTCTGTCTTTAATAGCCCTGAGATTGCCTTCAGGGTGGTGGTCTTGCCGGCGCCGTTAGCCCCGAGTAGAGCTATGATTTTGCCGTCACCTACCTCCAGTGATACCCCCCGCAGTACCTGAATGATATTCATGTAGGTGACTTCAATATTGTTTACCTGCAGCATTTTTTCCTCTTAACCGGTCCCGGCTTATGTCTCCTGACCCAGATAAGCCTTGATAACCTCGGGGTTGGCCTTGATTTCGGCCGGGGTGCCTTCGGCAATCTTGCGTCCGAAATCAAGGACGATAATCCGGTCGGCAATGTCCATCACCACCCCCATGTCATGTTCGACCAGGATGATAGTTTTGATGCCGTCCCTGAGTACGGGGGTATTGGGGTAGGTATCCCCCTGGCCTTCAAAGACATCAATTATGAAGCGGGCGATGTCTTCCTTTTCCTCCAGGTTCATCCCGGCCATCGGCTCGTCGAGGAGCAGGACTTTCGGTTCCAGGGCCAGGGCTCTTCCCAGTTCCACCCTTTTTCGCAGACCGTAGGGCAGAACACCCACTACCTTCTTTCTGATCGACTCTATCTCCAGAAAGTCGATAATCTCCTCTACCGTCCGGCGGTGCTCGATTTCTTCTTTGTGCGCCCAGCCAAAATACAGAGCGCTAGTGATAAAGTTTTGCTTCATTAGAACGTGTCGGGCGGCCATAAGGTTATCCTGGGTGGTGAGACCGGTGTACAGCTCGATGTTCTGGAAGGTGCGGGCGATGCCGAGTTTAGCCACCTTATCCGGTCGCATTCGGGTGATTTTTTGCCCGTTATAAGCTATCTTACCCTGTTGGGGTTTGTAGAAGCCGTTTATGCAGTTGAGTATGCAGGTCTTGCCGGCACCATTGGGCCCGATAATAGCCAGTATCTCTCCATCCCGTATATCCAGGCTCACGTCGATAAGAGCTCTGACACCGCCAAAGCTGAGGGAGAGGTTTTCAATCCGTAATCTAACCTGCTGGTCAGTTGCCACCTGTAACTAGCCTCCTGCTCAGTGCCGTGCTCGTTTCTTTTTAATTACTTTCGTTCGTCATCCACAGCATCACAGTAAATTGCTTTGGCTGTTACCTGCCAGGCCGTCAATAGCTGACCTCCTGAATTAAGTATGGTCTCTTGAAATAAGGTTACTATGACCCTATTCTATATTAATAACACACATTCACAAAATCAATACCCCGAAAGGGTATTTTGACAAGAAAATGAGAAGGTGATATTGTATCGCTTATGAGTGTGTTGACTAATGCCGATCACCGCGATATTTTGAATCTGGCTTACCTTGCCAATTGTTGCGAAGGGCTGGAAAGCTTCGAGGACATTTTGTCGGTTCACCTGTCAAGAATCTTCCACGCTGAGTGCACGACTTTCCACGCTATTAAAAGATATGATTCATCGCGTGTAAAGATGGCTGAGACGAGGAGTTTTTATTTTGATGGGAATAGCCCCAAGGAAGAAGATAAACTTTATCCTAAATTATACGATGATTATTACTATAAGCGTTCTCCCTTGTTAACAGAGGCACTTTCCTCATCAAAAACCGTCTTTAAAACTGGGGACTCTATTTCCTTTCAAGACTGGGAGAGGTCTGATTTCTATAATAATTTTATTCGCCCGCAGCATTTGTATAAGCAACTACTCCTGGCTTTACGCTGGAAAGACAATTTGATAGGTATGATTACGCTTTGGCGCTCCAAGAAACAACCGGATTATGGCAAAAGGGACGTATTAAAATCTGAGATGCTTACACCGCATCTTGCCGTTGCTATGCGTAATATCGGTGTAATTTCAAAAATTTACCGTGGAAAAGAAAGGTTTATATCTACCGATGCTCTTGATACCGAGGGGCTGCTTCTATTAGATCAGAAGTTCAAGCCCATATATCTCAATGCTAAAGCAAAAGAGATTTGTCAATGTCTCTCTGGTGGTGCAGCAAATGGCGCATCAAATCTTGAAGGAGAGGATTTCCCCGTACCATCCTGTATTATTAATAACTGTTCCGAACTACTTCATTTACTTAAAGTAGCGGATGAGCCTGTTCTATTGCCCAAAGGAAGAGTAATGATTACCGAAAGTGGCGAGAAATTCCGCATTGAATGCTCATTGGTATGGAAAGCTGATCATACAAATTCAGTGCCCAATTTCATGGTATCGATGTATAACCTCACTGACGGCGGGGATGTAGTAACTATAACAAAAGCCAAATACCGTCTAAGTAAAAGAGAGTTAGAGATTATTAACTGTATTATCGCCGGCATGTCCTACAGTGAAATTGCGGACAAGCTTTACATTAGCAAACTGACGGTACATACACATGTCAAGAACATCTATAGAAAGATACGAGCCAAGAGTAGGATTGAGCTAGACAGATTAATTCAGAGCTCAATATAACTGGTTAACCAGTTCTTCCAGGGGCACTTCAAACTGAATCTCAGCCCCTTGGGCGTTGAACCACTTTAGTGCCTCAGGATGCAGTCTCTTTTCATCCTCAGGTTTTAAACCAAGCATTCCAGCCAATTTGACCCCCAAACAAAGACAGCCAGCGGTCAGATTCGAACTGACGACCGGCGGTTTACGAATTCTAAGCCTGATGTCCCACCTAGTGACACCAAAAAAATGGGGTGGGGTCTGCAGAGTCTTAAAGGGGTGCTAACCCCTGTAGGGTGGGAGGGTATGGGAAGAAAGAGAACTGTTAAAAACAGGGGGTGGGGTAAGAAAGGGCTTTAGCCCTTTTACATTAAGGGTGGCGGGTGGGAAAAGATATAAAACGGGGGAGGGGAACAAATATCTCCCTTACTGGGCTGGCGGGGGATGAAAGCCCATGTGCGGTTTCGGGGGCTCGGAGGCTTCGGTCACCTTGCCGAACTTGGACTCGTATTTTTCCAGGTTGGCCTTAAGCGCCGAAAGCATTCTTTTGGTGTGCCCCGGGCTGATAATAACCCGTGCCGTCACCGAGCCGGCAGGAGGCACAATCATCATGAAATCCAGGATAAACTCTTCTCTGGTATGGGTAATGACCATGTTATTAGAATACGCGCCGCCCCTGAGCTTTTCCGGAAAGGTAACCTTTACTTCCTGCTGAGCCGGTTTTTCAGCCATTTTTCTCCTCCCCGCCGTCTTTAGTTTTCTAGCTTTTTCAGCACTTGGTATACCCGCAGGACGGGCAGATAAAGCACCCCTCCTGATAGACCAGCAGGTTGCCGCAGTCGGGGCACTGACCGGCCAGGTTCTTTTGCGGGTGGTTATTATCCGGCGGGGCATGTTCCTCTGCCTGGGGTGGGGCGACTTCACCGCTGACGTGCTTTTCCAGCACGCTGGAAATGGCATCGGCGCAGGAGAGTACTGACTTGCCCTTCTCCCAGGCGATGGAGGGGCAGCGGATGCCCCGCAGCTGCTTCAGCACCGAGGCCACGTCTATCCCGGAACGGAGCGCCAGGGTTATCAGGCGGCAGGTAGCTTCAAGCTGGGCGGAGGCGCAGCCGCCGGATTTGCCCAGGGTGGCGAAGACCTCAAAGATACCCTTGTCATCATAGGCCACCGTGATATAGAGCGAACCGCAGCCGGTGTTAACCTTGGTAATCGTCCCTTTGGTTTCGGTGGGTCTTTTCCGCGGCGTTAGTGTCGTGGTTTCTGCCTCAGCCTTCTCCTCCCCGCCGGTGACCAGCACCTGGGCGTCGCGGCTCCGGTCGCGGTAGATGGTTATCCCTTTAAGCCCCGACTCGTAGGCCATCATATAGACCTTGGTTATGTCCTCCCTGGTGGCCTCCCTGGGGAAGTTGACCGTCTTGGAGACGGCGTTGTCGGTGGACTGCTGGAAGGCGGCCTGTATCCGGACGTGCCACTCCGGGGTTATCTCGTGGGCGGTAACGAATAGCTGCTTGATATTTTCCGGGATGCCTTCTATATCGTGGAGCTTGGTGCCCGATGCCAGCCGTTTCATAAGCTCCTCGGAGTAGAAGCCCCCGTCCCGGGCTACTTTCTCAAAGTAGGTGTTGCCCTCGACCAGCTGGGCGCCGTCAAGGATATTGCGGGTATAGCTCAGGGCGAAGAGGGGCTCGATGCCGCTGGAGCAGCCGGAGATTATGCTTAAGGTGCCGGTGGGGGCGATGGTGGTGCAGGAGGCGTTGCGCATATTAGGGCCGCCGGGTACATCGTAGATGCTTTCGGCAAAGGCGGGAAAGCCACCCCGTTCTTTAGCCAGCTCCGCCGAGGCTTTACCCGCCTCATCGTGGATGAAGCGCATGACCTCGGAGCCGATTTTTAGCGCCTCCTCCGAGTTATAGGGGACACCCAGCCTGATGAGCATATCGGCAAAGCCCATTACCCCCAGCCCTATCTTTCTTGATTTCTTGGTCATCTCCGCTATCTGGTCCAGGGGGAATTTATTGACATCAATGACATTATCCAGGAATCTGACCGCCGCCCTGACCGTCTCCGCCAGCCTGGGATAGTCAATCTCAGCCGTGCCGTCGGTGTTTTTAAGCATACGGGCCAGGTTGATGGAGCCCAGATTGCAGGACTCGTAGGGGAGCAGGGGCTGCTCGCCGCAGGGGTTAGTGGACTCAATCCTGCCCAGCCTGGGGGTGGGGTTGTCCTTGTTTATGCGGTCGATAAAGACGATGCCGGGGTCGCCGGTCTTCCAGGCCATATCCACAATTTTATCAAAGACCTCTTTGGCGTTGAGCTTTTTCTCCACCTTCTTGGTGCGGGGATTAATCAGGTCGTAGTCCGTGCCCGCTCTTACCGCCTCCATGAACTCGGTGGTTACCGCCACCGAGATATTAAAATTGGTCAGCTTTCTGGGGTCTTCCTTGGCGGTGATGAACCTCATGATATCGGGGTGGTCAACGCTTAAGATACCCATATTTGCCCCCCGCCGCGTTCCCCCCTGCTTGGTGACGTCGGTGGTGGTGTCGAACACCTCCATAAAGGAGACCGGACCGCTGGCTACCCCCGAGGTGGACTTGACATAATCGCCCTCCGGCCTTAAATGGCTGAAGGAGAAGCCGGTGCCTCCGCCGCTCTTGTGGATGAGGGCGGTGTACTTTACCGCGTCGAAGATGGACTCCATGGAGTCCCCGACGGGAATGACAAAACAGGCCGATAGCTGCCCCAGCTCCCGCCCGGCGTTCATCAGGGTAGGGGAGTTGGGCAGGAACTCCAGGTTAGCCATCAGCCGGTAGAACTCCTCTTCTATCGCCCCGACATCCGCCTGGGGGTTATAGATAAGCTCGGCGGCGGCGATAGCGTGAGCCACCCGGCGGAACATCTCCTCCGGTGTCTCGGTAACCTGCCCCTGCTTATCTTTCTTCAGGTACCTTTTTTCCAGAACACGGAGAGCATTTTCGCTGAGATTAATACCCGATGAGGGCTTTACTTCGAGTCCGATGGTGGCAGTTGATTCCATCATCTCGGGTTTGACCTCCTCTCGTTGGGCTGGTTTTTCGGCCTCTAAGATTTCCATGACCATAGCCTGGATTTCGGTATCGGTGGGCAGGGGCTTGGTCCGGCGGGGTTTAATCACCAGCTCTTCCATCCCCGGGAAGGGCTGTTCCACCAGTTCCACGACCGCCGGCAGCGGTTGCTGTTCCAGGCGCGCAATCACCCGGGCGGCCAGCTTTTCCACCTGCTTTCTATCCGACATGCCTATGGACTCGGCGATGGCGAAAATAGAGCGGGCAATGCGGCTGTGGTTTACCTCGGCCTTGTTGGCCGGTTGATTATTAGGGCTCATGTCCGCCTTCTCCTTCGGCTCCTGGCTGCGGCAGCTAACTCCTCGTCGGGCAGCAGGGGTAGCTGGCCGGGTGGGGGAGAGGTTTCGGTTCCTGCATCTAGCAGGGTATCTATCTCCCGTTTCAGGGTGGTGATATCGGTAAAGTCCCGGTAGACGCTGGCGAAACGGATGTAGGCGATGTGGTCCAGGCCCTTTAGCCGCCCCATCACCATGTCCCCGACGGCGGTAGCGGGCACTTCCGCCTTGCCCTGGCGGTAAAGTTCGGCTTCAATATCATCAGCCATCTTATCCACGGTGCCAGTGGGGAGGGGGCGCTTTTCACAGGCCTTGCGGATGCCGGTTAGCAGCTTGGCGCTGTCAAATTCCTCTCTGCGGCCGTCCTTTTTAATGACGAAGAGACTGCCGGGGTGCAGTCTTTCGTAGGTGGTAAAGCGGGCGCCGCATTTAAGACACTGGCGCCGGCGGCGTATCCCATCGCCGGCGTCACGGGAATCGATTACCTTGCAGTCGTTATAATCACAGTAAGGACAGTTCATGGCAAATACTACATTATGTTGTGGGTAAGAATAAAACTAACACAATATATAGTGTTTGTCAATGGTTTTTTAGGGTATTTTTCAAGAGTTTTTGGGGTAGAAAAAAGTGGAAGGGGAACTTCACCCTCCCTCCCTTGAAGGGGATGAAATATAGGGTGTCTAAGAGGGGCGAAGCCCCTCTTCAGAAAAAATCCTCCCCCTCTCCAAGAGTGGAGAGGGGGAACTGGTAATAGGCGCAGTTGCGGTTTCCTCTCTATTAATTGATTTTTCCAAAACCTGCGTCGGTATGGTCCCTTTAATTTCGGCACGCTCCGGGAAAACAAGCACTTTAATGTTGAATAGCTGCAATATGGCTCTCATGTTTTTCTTGATGTGTTCTTTCTGCTGTTGTGAGTCCTTACATTCCCGCCAGGCGTTGAAGCCGGTAGGGATGTATTCGTTGCCTATCTCACCGAAGATACCGAACTCGCTGACGCTGAGTACGCCCTGACTTAAGATATCCCTGACCATGGCGATGCAGCCTAACATTGACAAACTGGATTCTGGGGAGGCTATAATTAAAGACAGCCTCAGGAAATTGATTCCTCATAGCGGTGTAGGATTACTTTGGATGAACAAGAAGATTAATACAAAGCTAACGTTACGGACCATGGCGGACTGGGTTAAAGTCATCATATTATTGTTGGACGAAGCGGCGGTAATGGCAGTTATTCTACTGATATTACATTTTCTGGGGATACAAATTCCTTTGCCGATTATGATTGGTGGGGGGATAATAGTCGGTATCTTTGTTTTTATAATACATATCGCGGTGATACCCAGTTTCCACTGGAAGCAGGTTACCGGTCGAGAAGGAATGATAGGCGAACAAGGCAGAGTTGTGGAACCACTGACTCCGGTAGGAGCTATCACTGTTAAGGGAGAGTACTGGAG
>JABMRW010000044.1 GCA_013202445.1 Deltaproteobacteria bacterium
ACCCAACCCACCCTACAGAAGTGATACTTCTTTAAATTTCTCTTGGGAGTGGGGGTAGAGATTCTTTAAAAGGTGAAACCTTTTGGGCGGGTGGGTATGGGAAGAAAAACGCACTTTGAGGCTTTGACCGCTATCTAGTATAATGTTAGTAGTAATAACGCTAGGAGACTATAAAATGAGTGATATCAGGAGCGCTCGTGAGATAGCCATGGAGAAGGTGGAAGAACTGGGCGAAGTGACCGAAGAGGAGCGCCTGGGCTGGAAATACGTCCCCGAAGGGGAAAAACTGGCCGCCAGATACCTGAAACAAAACCTGAACCTGGCCACCGAAATGGGCAAGTACGACGAGAAGGCGGCCAGTTACATCAAAGAGGGGGCCAGCGAAATACTAATAAGGAATATCAACCTGCCCCAGAACGAATCAACCAGGAAAAATAACAAAAAGGCAATGGAGGGCTTAAAGAGCCTGAAGAAGGATAAAATAGGCGTGGAGAATATCTTCAGCAGGATAAGAAACATCTTCACCCACTATGCAGAGCAGGGTGAGCAGCAGAGAAGGCAGGCTTATGAGCAACTAAAGGCTGAGTTTGGCGACAAGGTCCAGCAGGCAATGCAGCAGCAGCTAGGCACGACAGCAGGATTAAAGATAGATATAGAAAGGCAGCCGCAGTTCCAGGAAGAGCGGCGCAAGCTGATGGCACAACTGGATTCGCAGTATACCAACCTCCTCAACGAATATAAACAGGAGCTATCGGCTATAGTCTAGGAAACAACGATGGATATTGAGGACGAAAGGATTATAGACGCCGTTAAGCGTACCGAGATATTAAGGCCACCCAGGCAGAGCCTAGCTACCTTCGGCACGACCAACGTATACTATTACCTGGTCACCGAGCCTGCCTACGCCGAGCTGGTGGAGGCTACCACCGAAACGGTGGTTAGAGAAGGCAGGGTAATCGCCGAGAGGCCAAGAATCGTCACCCCCTACTACCTTTCCCATCTCGAAGGCTTTAGCTCGGAGGCTAAAAAATACTTTGATACCCAGATTCAGACCCACGGCCCTAACGCCCCGGGGCTGCTTTACACCTACAAGAACGAGCCGAAGGAGCTTAACATCGTCTCGGATAACCTTCGGGCTGTGGTGGATAACATAAATCAGGAAATTGATAAGCGGGGCGACCCGCTGGCCTCTATCATCAGGGGACAGGATGAGCTCTGGGATGTATCACTAATGAAGTTTATCTATGAAATGACCCGAAGCTCCATAGCCGATAACCTGAAGCAGATGGGGAACAAAGGGCTTCTGAATATAGACGCCAGAGGTATCCCCGCCGATGTCAGGATAAGGATTGAGAAGCTTTTCGAATCAGCCTACAAAGGCGACATAGAGCCCAGGGAATTGAAAGAGGAGCTCGACCGCTGGGGGGTTTTTGACGATTATGAAGACAGGTTCTTCGCCCTTTTCGGAAGGGGGCGGCGGTAATAAACCCCACAAAATCTCCGATTTTGCGGGGGCCCCAGCAAGGGTGTAAAATTTTAATTAAAAAGCCAGGGAAGAAGCGGACTGAGATAGTATGTATAACGAACAGGTGATAGTACGACCGCCCAGTGAAGCTAACAGCTTCTTGCTGCCGGTAACCCTTGGCTGCTCCCATAACAAGTGTACCTTCTGCGGCACCTTTACCGGCATCAAATTCAAAATAAGGCCCCTCGAAGATATAAAACGGTCTATTGATAAGGTAGCTGAGAACTACAGCTGGAGTATGAGGCAGGTATTCCTCGAAAACGGGGACGCTCTAATCTGCCCCCAGCGTAGATTGGTGGAGGTGCTGAAATATCTGAACCAGAAATTCCCCCGCCTGCACCGCATCGGCACCTATGCCACCCCCCAGTCAGCGCTGATAAAAAGTGCCGATGAGCTCAAGGAATTAAACCAGCTCGGGCTTAAGATTGCCTATCTAGGGGTGGAGACGGGAGATGAGGAGCTGCTCAAGAAAATTAACAAGGGGGCCAGCTACGATGAGATTGTGGAGGCGGGAAGAAAGATAAAGCAAGCCGGCATTACCCTTTCGGTTACGGTAATACTGGGGCTGGGTGGGGTTGAGGGCAGCCGGAAGCACGCCCTGGGCACCGCCAGGATACTCACCGATATTGACCCCGATTTCGCCGGCGCCCTTACACTAATGCTCGTCCCCGGCACCCCCCTGCACAAAGAGTGGGAGGAGGGCAAATTCACCCTCATCTCGCCATTCCAGTCTTTGGAAGAGCTAAAATTGATAATAGAAAACTCCAACTTTATCAAGTGCTTCTTCACCGCCAACCACGCCTCCAACTACCTGCCGATTAAGGCTCGCTTGCCCCAGCAAAAGGCGGAGATGCTCAAACTGATAGACGAGGTCTTAACCAGTAAGGATATGTCCCGGCTGCGCCCCGAGTTTATCCGGGCTCTATAAAAGAAGGGCGGTTCAAGCGTGAATATTGCGGTAATTGAAGCGAGAGACCTTTCCGAGGCATGGTTCCTCTGTCTTCGCCAGACTCTAACCGAGGGATATGAATACAAGATTGACCGCGGCAGTTACGCCGGTCAGTACCGCAAGGAACTCGACTTCGTCGTAGTCAAGGTTAAGAACCCGGGAACAAGACCAATAATACCGTCCACACCCCCGGGGGTGCCGCCACCCACCTCCATGGAATACATAGACGACTACCTTCCCTACCTGATGACCGCCCACAAAAGGGAGGGCGAGCAGTATACCTACGGTCAATACCTGGAACGGCAGATACCAAAAGTAATCGAAATGTATAAGCAGGACGGACACAATACCAACCAGGCTTTTATGGCCGTGGGCGATGCCGATTCTATAAAACTGGACGACCCTCCCTGCCTCAGAGCCATAGATACCCGTATCCGCGATAACCGGCTCCACTTCTACGTCTATTTCCGCTCCTGGGACCTATGGGCTGGCTTCCCCTCAAACCTGGCTGCCATTCAGTTGCTCAAGGAGTATATGGCCAGCGAGATAGGAATTGACGACGGCGAGCTGTTTGCCTCAAGCAAGGGGATGCACCTCTACGAGTATGCCTGGGAGCTGGCCAGAATTGCCGCCAGAATGCCATAGGAGGTCAGATGAAAGACATAGTAGCTCCGGAAGTATTGGCTAAATTCCCCGATTATGTTCGGGGAGTGGTTATCGCGCGGGGGGTTGATAACAGCGGCGAAAATCAACGACTGATTGAACTGCTGCGAAAGGTTGTTCAAGAGGCCACCCAGGACGAGTCCCTGCAGGACATTAAAAACCATCCCCGTATAGCCCCCTGGCGGCAGGCTTACTCCGATTTCGGCACCAACCCCAATAAGTTCTACTGCTCTATTGAGTCGCTGGGGAGGCGGGCGCGGCGGGGCGACCAGCTGCCCTATATCGATACCCTGGTGGCTTTGTTCAACTACTTCTCCCTGAAACATATCGTACCCAGCGGCGGCGATGACCTGGCCTCGGCTGAGGGCGACCTTCGCCTTACCCTGGCTAAGGGCGATGAGCCATTCACCCCGCTGGGCTCGGAGGCTATTGAGTACCCCCCACCCGGCGAAGTGATTTATGTTGATAACTCCAAGGTAATGTGCCGGCGCTGGAACTGGAGACAGGGCGACCAGACCAAGCTCAGCCCAGCCACCAGAAATGTGGCCATAAATGTGGACTGCCTGCCGCCGGTGTCAAAGGACGAGGCCAAAGCCTTAACCGGGGAGTTGGCGGAGCTGGTACGAGAGTTCTGCGGGGGTGAGGTGAAGTATTTTCTACTGGATACCGTTCAGAACGAGGTTGAGATATAAACTTAAGTTGAGACTGAAACTGGTTGTCCTCACTCTACTGTCACTCTGTTTACTCGGCGGGAGCTGCGCTACCGCCCCCGATTTTGATAGCTCCCTGAAATCGATAGTCAAACCCTATCAATTCAGTATTGCCCAGTGGGAATTTAAAGCCCTACCGGACGAAGTGAATGACTATGTTTTCAACAAGGGAGAAAGGGCTGAAGATGAAGTCGGTGTGGTCATTGAGTATTTTAACCTGATTGAGCAGATAAAAAGTCTTGAAGCAGAAATTGCCGCCATTAATGCCGGTTACAAAGCGGGCGATTCCGCCTCGCTGGAAGCTGAACTGGACAGACTGCAACCGCAAAAAACGGCTCTAACTGACGAAGTGGAGAGAGTAATAGCCATGCAGATAAGAGAGGTGCTGGCGGAGCAGGACATCTATCATCCTCTAGATAATTACATAAAATGGAGGGTTGGCTTCCCACCGCTGATTTTTAGACTGGAGCCACCGCCACACCTGCTGGTGGTTTCCCCCAGAGACAGGATAGAAAGCCTGAAAGAGATTCATCTGCAACAAGACCTGAGCGTGGCGGCAATGGAGAGCATTGAGAAGCAGGCAGATAAACTGGGTGTCTCCTCACTAGTGGTAGGGCTGGGAGGGCTTGGGACATATCCCACCTTCATCATCGACACCGCCAGCCTTCAATTTACCATTGAGACTGCAACTCATGAATGGTTGCACAACTACCTGGCCTTTAAGCCACTGGGATTTCTATACCTACTTGATTTAACTGGCATATCCCCAAACTATGAGATTGCCACCATAAACGAAACCGTAGTTGGCATGGTCAGTAAGGAGATCGGTGCCATCGTCTATCAAAAATTCTATTCAGACTATGAAAATAGTCCCCATGCACCGGTAGAGGAGCCGGAGTTAGACTTCAACCAGGAGATGAGAGAAATAAGACAGACAGTCGACACATACCTAGCTCAGGGGGAAATCAGCCAGGCCGAAGAATACATGGAACAGAAACAGCAATATTTGGCCTCCATGGGCTACTACATCAGAAAACTAAACCAGGCCTATTTTGCCTTTCACGGGACTTACGCCGATAGCCCAACCTCTATAAGTCCCATCGGTGCTGAGCTAAAACAGCTGAGAGAGCAAAGCGCCTCACTAAAGGATTTTCTGGGCACCGTAGCCGCTATGACCAGCCGGCAAGACTTAAGTTTAAGCATCCAGTGACAGTGGTCAATAAGCCCTCATTCTGGCTACCACAAAAAGGATTATTAGCCCCAGCAAAACCGCGCCGCCAACTACCCACCACAGAACAGGCAAGCCGCCCACCCCACTTGGAGGCGGTGGCGGCAATAACGGTGCCGGCTCGGTTGACTCGGGGGTAGGGATGGTAGCCTCGGGTGGCGAGTTGACTTGCGGGGGTGAGGCGGCGGCTTGAGAGGCTTCAGTGGCTACCATCACCACGCCTTCCACCCACGTTGCCTCTATCTCACCGGCGGTGATATCGCTAAGCACCCCGTTGGATGGGTTTACCAGGCTGCTGTCGCCAGCCGCACCGATGACATGAAAGTGCATCTCAGCCAGATATCCCGAGCCATTGGCCCCGGTTAATCCCGGGACATTTTGAATAACCCGAAATGTCCCGGGGCTAAGCTCATTATAGAGGCCGACCGGTATTTCAGTTGAGCCTATAAACCCCGAGGTAATAGTATCCAGCCGTAGAACCGTGGCATCAAAGGTGACGTCATAGTTGCAGGCGTCAAAGTCAGCCACCTCGCTGATACTGATACTGGCGGTAAAGCCGCTATCGGGGTCTACCCCGGAAGGAGCATCAATGCTCACGGTAACCCCCGATGTCGCCGCCACCGGTGGCACTGCCCCACCAGCCAGAAGCAGTGCCACCACAACAGCTATTACGCTAAAGGCTCTTATTATTCTTTTCATTAATCCAGACCAGCTATTATCCTCTCTACCTTGGTAATATCCAGGGCGTTGACATTGCCATCGCTATTGGCATCAGCGCCGGGTGTCTCAGCATCCAGACCAGCGATAATCCTTTCCACCTTGGTGATATCCAGGGCGTTAACGGCGCCGTCGCCATTAGCATCTCCCGGCACCACCGAGGTAACACTCA
Organism: Deltaproteobacteria bacterium; assembly: GCA_013202445.1. GTDB lineage: Bacteria > Chloroflexota > Dehalococcoidia > Dehalococcoidales > BS750m-G39 > JABMRW01. Next base: position 5,965 of record JABMRW010000044.1, read on the forward strand.
CCGTATCGCCAACCCATGTAGCGGTTATCTCCACCGCCTGGTTATTGGAGAGCATGCCGTTAGAGAGAGTTATCGCGCTACTATCGCCTTCAGAGCCGAGGACATGGAAGTGCAATACCGCCAGATAGCCGGACCCAGTTACCCCGGTTAAACCGGGAACATTCTGAATAATCCGGTATGTCCCGGCAGCAAGCTCGTTATAGATGTCAACCGGAATCGCCGTTGAGTCTATCAGACCCGAGGTTACATCATCCAGCCGTATAACCGTGGCATCAAAGGCGACATCGTAGTTACAGGCGTCAAAATCGGCCACCTCGCTGATATTAACATTGACGGTAAAGTCACTGTCCTCAAGCACCTCATCATCCGGGGCATCGATGGTCACCGTCACTGCTGACGGCGGCTCCGCATAGAGACGGACTATCTTCACCGCGGAGCTCATGCCATAATCCCAACTATCGTTAAGGAGTATGTACAGGACTCCATCACCCCCGATAACCGGCCAGTTGGTTGAATAGGAGTGATCCGCTTCGCCCAAATCAAGGGATAGTGTCCACGACTCGGTGCCATCGGGGTTTATGGCTGAAACCGAAGCTCCGTGGCTAACATAAATGGTGCCATCGGAACCAACGACGGGTGCATCATCCAACGCTGTGCCCAGGCTGAATTCCCAAACGGTAGTACCGCTGGCGTCAAGCGCCGTAAGGTATCTATCGCTATAAGAGCCGGTCTTAACATAGAGGGTAGTTCCGTCAGCAGCTACGGCTCCAGTGGCATAGCCTCCACTGAAAACTCGAGACCACTGCGACACCCCGCTATCGTTAAGAGCGGTAGTTGTGCCGTCCTGACTGCGATAGACTATGTTGCCGTTGCCGAGGATGTTTGGACCGTATATCGGCCGGTCGGGGAGGGCAGTCGTCCACTTGACCGACCCGTCCGAGTTAAGGGCAATGGCCCCCAGGCTATCATTCCCGACGTATATAGTGCCATCGTCACCGATAGCCGGCGAGCAAAAGATTATCTCGCCGGCTGAATATGTCCAGTTTAGGCTACCGTCGGCAGCCACCGAGCGCAGTTTATCATCGTAGGCTCCGAAATAAACGTTGCCACTCTGGTCAACAGCCGGTGATGACATATAGGCACTCTCACTAGTCGAGACCGTCCAGACCTCAGCCCCATCAGTCTGGCTTAGCTTGACCATGCCGTAGTCAGCGGGCGGCCAGTGGGTACCGAAGTTTATGTAGAGATAATCCTCAACGATAGCGGCTGTCCCGGAAACACCCTGCATTACCGGTCGGGTCCACGACCATTTCAGCGTCCCATCGGTGTTGAAGGCGTGCAAACCCTCTTCCCCATTTCTAAGTCCGAGGTAGAGTATTCCATCCGAGCCTATGGAAAGCGGCATCTCAGCACCGGAGCCGGGAGTGGTAGCCGTCCAATCGACCTCGGGAAGGGTGGTAGGGCCAGTATAAGCACTGCGGTTGGTATGGTGCGGGTCCAGGCCATAAACAGGATAGGGACTGGAAGCCAGTCCGCGGCTTATCTCGCTACCCAACACACCCGATGCAATAGGGGGCGCCTCAGTTCCCACCGCCGCCGCCGGTATTGAAACCAGCAAAAACAGCGCTAGAACCAGCACCGGAAATAATATTTTACCCATTTTCCACCTCCTGTTTTACAATTTCTTTAAGAATGCGTCGGCACTTAGTCCATTCTCACCTCCAATAGCTAACCTAGGCCGGCAATTATCAACTCTATCTTGGTAATATCCATGGCGTTGACATTGCCGTCACCATTAGCGTCAGCACCGGGAGTCTGGGTATCCAGCCCGACGATAACCCGCTCCACCTTGGTGATATCCAAGGCATTGACCGCACCATCGCCATTGCCATCTCCAGGTACCACTGAGGTAATGCCCACGGAATCACCAGTCCAGGTCGCCGTTATCTCCCCAGCCTGGTTGTCCGATAGCACGCCGTTTGACAGAGATATGGCGCTGCTGTCGCCTTCAGAACCGATGACATGGAAGTGCAGTACCGCCAGATAGCCGGAGCCGCTCACCCCGGCTACACCGGGGACATTCTGGATAACCCGGTATGTCCCTGAACTCAGCTCGTTATACATATCAACCGGTACTGCGGTGGAGCCAATCAACCCTGAGGCTACATCATCCAAACGTAACACCAAGGCATCAAAGGTAATATCGTAGTTGCAGGAATCAAAGTCGGAGACCTCGCTGATATTGATACTGGCGGTGAAGTCACTATCGGGGGAGGCATCATCGGGGGCATCAATGCTAACCGTCACCGGTTCCGGCGGCGCTGATTCGGTGGTAAAGCGCCAGGAGTAAGCCGAGGCCATTGGATTGCCGGCGGCATCGGTTACCGCCGTGCTTAAGCTGGCAGTATAGGTGGTGTCGTAGGCCAGGTCGGCAGACGGGGTAAAGGTAGCGGTATAGGTGCCGCTATTATAGGAAACACTACCCGATACACCAGCTATGGTAAAGCTGCCGGTGGTTATGGTTGAAGCGTCCATCGCCTCGCTGAAAGTGGCCGTTACCGCTGTGTCCAAAGACACACCAGTGGCACCAGCCGTCGGTGAGGTACTGGATACGGTGGGTGGGGTGGTATCGGACCCGCCCACCTTTATCAGCCAGGCATCGTAACCGCCGGCACCATAAGACCATGTACGGCCGGTAATAATATAGCCGCCATCCGACGTCTGGGCTACCGAGTAGCCACGTTCGTAAACTGAGCCGCCAAAGGTCTTATCCCACTCCTTATTTCCATTGGTATCGGTCTTTACCAGCCAGACATCGAAATCGCCGGAACCATAAGATAATGTCTCGCCGGCAATGATATAGCCGCCGTCCGATGTCTCAGCTACCGAGTCGCTCCCGTCAATACTTGAGCCACCAAAGGTCTTATCCCACTCCTTATTTCCATCGGCATCAGTCTTTATCAACCACACATCTTCAGAGCCGGCGCCGTAAGACCATGTGTAGCCGGCGATAATATAGCCGCCGTCCGACGACTGGGCTACCGAGCGGCCATAATCATCGCTTAAGCCACCGAAAGTCTGGTTCCACTGTTCACCCCCATCGG
>JABMRW010000045.1 GCA_013202445.1 Deltaproteobacteria bacterium
AAATTCTCTTCCCTCTCCCCTTATCAAGGGGAGAGGGATAAAGGGTGAGGGGTGAGGGGTTAGTAATAAGATAATTATGTCTCTATTCATCACCTTTGAGGGAGGGGAGGGGGGCGGTAAGAGCATCCAGGCTAAAGCGCTGTTGCGAAAGCTATCGGATTTAGCCGTCCCTGTTCTGCTGACCCATGAACCGGGGGGCACCCCCTTCGGGGAGAGGATGGGCCGCTGGTTGAAATGGGCTCAAGATGTCTACATAGCGCCGCTGACGGAGCTGATGCTGTTTAACGCCTGCCGCGCCCAGCTGGTAGCTGAGGTAATCCAGCCTAATCTTAAAGGCGGGAAGGTGGTTATCTGTGACCGCTATGCCGACTCTACCACTGCCTATCAGGGCTACGGGCGGGAACTGGATCTGGCGATGGTCAAGGCGACTAATAAGGCAGCTACACAGGGGCTAAAGCCTAACCTGACCATTCTGCTGGATATACCGGTGGAGGAAGGGCTTGCCCGCAAGATGGTCAAAAAGCAGGACCGCTTTGAGCAGGATACTCCAATCTTTCACCAGAAGGTAAGGGAAGGCTACCTCGAGCTGGCCGCCGCCGAGCCGAGACGATGGCTGGTGGTGGACGCCAGCCAATCCAGGCAGAAGATAGCCGATATTATCTGGCAGCGGGTGAGCCGGTCGCTGGCAAAGGGTAGAAACGACAAAAGAACCTGATTTAAAAATTGGGGAAACAATTCGAAGGTGGGTAGCTACGAATAATTGTTTTTAGCGTTATGGTAAGTTAATAGTGATTGGGGGGAGGGCTGTTTGTTTTGCCTCCTTAATTATGGTAACCGGGATGGGTGTTTTAGTGTTATGGTAAGAGGAGAGGGCCGGTAAAGAATGCCTCAAAAGCGGGTAGCGGTAGCCATGAGCGGCGGGGTGGATTCTTCGGTGGCGGCGGCCTTGTTAAAGCAGGCTGGTTATGAGGTCAGCGGCGTCCATGCCAGGATGTGGCCGGACCCTGAGCTAGCCAGCACCGTATCGGATCTGGAGAATACCTGCCGAATTCTGGATATACCTCTCCACCAGCTGGACATGGAGAAGGAATTCCGCCGCCTGGTCGTTGACTATTTTATTCAGGAGTACAGCCACGGGCGGACGCCCAACCCCTGCATCGTCTGCAATCAGCACATCAAGCTTGGCCTGCTTATGGACAGGGCGCTGGAGATGGGCGCAGAGTATATGGCTACCGGTCATTATGCCCGAATAGAACCGGCGCCGGACGGCTACCGCCTGCTGAAAGCAGCTGACGAGAGTAAAGACCAGACCTATTTCCTCTATACGCTGGGGCAAAGGCAGCTGGAGCACCTGCTGCTGCCCCTGGGTGAGCTGAGAAAAGAAAAGGTCAGAAACATAGCCGGCGAGCTGGGCCTGCCCGCGGTAAGCCGGAGTGAAAGCCAGGACATCTGCTTTATCCCCGGTAATGACTACCGTGCGTTTATCGCCCAGCATATCTCTTTCCAGCCGGGGGATATTATTGGCGTAAAAGGCAAGGTAATGGGCCAGCACGAAGGCCTGGCGCAATACACAGTGGGACAGAGGCAGGGACTGGGACTTACCTCGGATGAGCCGCTGTATGTGATAGAGCTGGACGCCGCTAATAACCGGCTGGTGGTGGGTAGCAAAGACCAGCTTTTGCACAGCGTGCTCCTGGCCAGCGAGCTGAGCTGGGTATCGGGCAAAGCCCCCGCCGGTCCCATAAATATTATGGCTAAAGTCCGCTATAAAGCGCCGGAGGTGGCCGCCGAGCTTTATCTTAATAATGGGGCCGAGCTACGCTTTGTCGAGCCTCAGCAGGCAATCGCCCCCGGACAGTCCGTGGTTTTCTACCAGGAAGATGCTATCCTGGGTGGGGGGATAATAGATGCCGTCCTTCATTGAAGAGGAGCTGCTGGAAGCGCAGGGCTACCGGCTCATCGCCGGTGTTGATGAGGCCGGACGCGGCGCCCTGGCCGGCCCGGTGGTCGCCGCCGCCGTCATCCTGCCCCGTGATTTGAACGTGCCGTGGCTGGCCGAGGTTGATGATAGCAAGCAGCTGACCCCGGCCAAACGCGAGCTTCTATTTCAACGTATCCACGAGACAGCCGTTGCTATAGGCATCGGCGAAATTCCACATGACCTGGTAGATAAGAAGGGTATAGTTGTAGCCACCCGCCTGGCCATGAAACAGGCCATAGACCAGCTTTCACCGCCGGCTGAGTCCCTGCTTATAGACTATATGCGCCTTCCCGAGGTCAGGCTGCCGCAAAAGGGGATAACCAACGGCGATAGTTTGTGCCTGTCCATAGCCTGCGCCTCAATCATTGCCAAGGTAGCCCGTGACCGGATGATGGTGGTCTTTGATAGAGTCTATCCCGGCTACGGGCTGGCCCGGCACAAGGGTTACGGTACCAGTGAGCACTTTGCCTGCCTTTCCCGGCTGGGGCCGTGCCCCATCCACCGCCAGTCGTTCCGGCCGGTAAGGGAGATTATGCAGGGATTGTGGTTGGTTAGAGGGCAAAGCCCCTGTGGAGATAATCATGTTCTGGGGTGGGGGGAAAAGGGGAGGCAATAGTCTGGTTTTTAGAGAGTGTTTTATTTCCCACCCTCCCACCCTATAGAGGTTAGACTTTTAAAGTGGGGGAAATCACTCTTAATTCCCCTTTACCAAAGGGGGAAGGATATAACCTTTAAAAAGGGGAGTTTAAGAGGGGGCGAAGCCCACTCTTCCAAAAAAACAATTCCCCTTCCCCTTGGTAAGGGGAAGGGGATAAAGGGGATAAAGGGGATAGGGTTTCCAAAAATAAAAGGTGGGGGGGTTGGTAAACAATCTCAACGGCGAGCTGCTTACAACAGTAAGGCTAGGCAGTAAGGG
>JABMRW010000046.1 GCA_013202445.1 Deltaproteobacteria bacterium
CACTCCCTAAATTCAATGACAACCACGCGGTTTCGCTCAGTATACCACTTGGCTAGTAGCCGGTAAACAGTTAGCCTTCTCTAGCGTAACGACCTTGCCAGAGTCACATACCGCTACTTTGATTAGTTGTAAGTCTGGTACATTGTTGTTAAAATCATCTTGTAATGGATAAAATATTTGGCCGACCGTTCCAGCCAAAGAAAATAATTGACAACCCCTCTGATGAGAGCCTCCGGGCCTGGGCGCTGGAGCACGGGGGAATCATTACCGAGTTTGGCAACCTATCGGTGGTCACTAAGATGCGTCACAGAATGGCCAAGCTGACTGAGGTGATAATGGGTGACCCTGAGCCGGATGACATGGAACTTATCAATAATGTTCTGGACTATCTTAAAGACAAAGAGATGATAATGCTCGACAGAACCATGTGTATGGCGCCGGGGTTCAAGAAGAGCTGCCGGCTCTATGTCACCGAACAGTACGCCCGGCTGCCTTTGATGTGGGGCAACACCCTGTTCCCGCCGGAGGGGAAGGAGCCCGACTTTGTCACTATTGCCGTGCCAGAATGGCCGGAGAAGAAGGTGCTGGTCTTCCCCGAGATGGGGCTGACCATCGTCCTCGGCAGCGACTACAAGGGAGAGCAGAAAAAGGCCATGCTGCGCCAGGTGATGTACTGGGCCAAGACCGAAGGCAACCTGGGGTTGCATGCCGCCGGTAAGATATTGAAGGTAAAGAGGGACGGCCAGCTGAAAGATTTCGGCTTTCTATTGTTCGGCTTGAGCGGGACGGGCAAGACCTCGCTGTCCTGCCACTCCCACTGGCTGGGTTTCCCGGAAACGGTGGTCATCCGCCAGGACGACGTGGTTATATTGAGGAAGGACGGCACTGCTGTCGGCACCGAGGACTCTTTCTACATCAAGACCGATAGCCTGGAACCAAGCTCACAGCCTCTGCTCTATGCCGCCGCCTTAAGCCCGAGGGCGATACTGGAGAATGTCTGCGTTAACCCCCAGACGGGAAATGTGGACTTCTTCAACGACGACCTGACCTCCAACGGGCGGGCCATGGTCAAGAGAAGGGACATTGCTTTTACCGACGATCAGATAGATATGGGCAAGATTGACTTCATCCTCTTTATCACCCGCCGGCATGATATTCTGCCGCCGGTGGTGCGCCTTACCCCGGAGTGGGCGGCGGCCGCCTTCATGCTCGGTGAATCAGTCGAAACATCGGCCGGAGACCCCTCGGCGGCAGGTAAGGAGTTAAGGGTAGTGGGCACCAACCCGTTTATCGTTGGTTCTCGTACCGAAGAGGGCAACATGTTTCTGGACATCCTTCGCAGGAATCCCGATATCCAGTGCTTTATCCTCAACACCGGCAACGTGGGCGGTATGGAGCGGGGTCAAAAAATCAAGGTACGGGACTCGGTAAAGATAATAGAGATGATTGCAAAAGACAAAATTATCTGGCAGAGGGATGATTTTTGGGGATATGAGGTACCTTCGGAAATCCCCGGCGTGGAATTAGAGCGTTTCCAGCCCGAAAATTACTACAGCGATGAACAAATGGAGCGATTATCTTCTGAACTTAAGATAGAGAGACTAGACTGGCTTTCCCGGTTTCCCTCTTTGAACCAGGATATTTTAAACGCCGTGAAGCGGTGACATGCTAGAATGGCAGGCAGTCTTTTTGACGGGGCAGCAGTAGTTCCCCAGCCAGATTATGGCGCCTCACCGGAACCCGTCAGGTCTATTATAGCCCGGCTGTAGACTCCTGACCCTGGGAAATAGAATACAAGCCAGAATGTGCAATTTAGTACTACTGCCCCATAGAAGGCGACTGTTTGGAAACTACAATAACAATTCGCTAGAAAGTGCAATCGAGCAGTGTCGGCTCATCGCATCCTGGGGCTGAAGCAGATCCCAAGGGTCCGGCTGTTCGCTGGTTAAATCGGTCTCTATCCGTCGTGGGCGTCCGGAGATTTGAGGGGGGCTCTCTCTAGTACGAGAGGATCGAGAGGGACAGACCTATGGTGTGCCAGTTGTCTCGCCAGAGGCATCGCTGGGTAG
>JABMRW010000047.1 GCA_013202445.1 Deltaproteobacteria bacterium
CAAACTTAAGCTTAGTTTTCATCAGCACGATGCTGTACTAGCAGACTATAGCCACGAAAACGCCTATCGGGATACCGGCAATGGGAGGAACGAAACCGGCCGCCGGCGTAATGGCCACCAGCCCGGCCACCGCACCGGTGACCGTCCCCAGCAGGCTGGGGCGACGGTTTATCCAGCCGAGCACCATCCAGGTAAAACCGGCGGCGGCGGCGGAAAGGTTAGTGGCGACGAAGGCATTAGCCGCCAACCCATCGGCAGCCAGGGCACTGCCGGCGTTGAAACCGAACCAGCCGAACCAGAGCAGGCCGGCGCCGAGGGCCACCATGGGAATATTGTTGGGCTCCATTATGTCCCCGGGGAAACCCTTGCGTCTGCCCAGCAGCAGCACCAGCGCCAGCGCCGAGACGCCGGCATTAATGTGGACTACAGCGCCGCCGGCAAAGTCGAGCACACCAAGACTACCCAGCCAGCCACCATTACCCCAGACCCAGTGGCATACCGGAGCGTAAACAACCGTCACCCACAGCGCCGAGAAAAGCATCAGGGCGCTGAACTTTATTCTCTCCACCACGGCGCCGGTAATCAGGGCTACGGTGATGACGGCGAACATCCCCTGAAAGGTCATAAAGGCCAGGTGGGGCACGGTGCTGGCATAGATATCGGAAGGCCCCATGCCCACATTAATAAGACCCAGGAAATTAAGCCCGCCGATAAAACCGCCGATATCAGAGCCGAAACTCAGGCTGTAGCCCCAGAGCGCCCATAGCACGCCGATAAGCCCCATGATGGCAAAGCTCATCATGATGGTGGAAAGCAGGTTTTTGCGCCGGGCCATACCGCCGTAGAAAAAGGCCAGCCCCGGCGTCATCAGCAAAACCATCGCCGATGATACCAGTATCCAGGCAGTGTCTCCGGTGTTGATAGCCATTTAACCCCCCAACGGTTTAACTATCTTCAGTTTAGCCGGTAAATATTTCCAACAGATTACAGAGGGGTTAAATTTATGTTACAGATGGATAGAGGTGGAGGGGACTTTATTTACGCCTTAAAGCGGTATCCGATATTTCTCACCGTCTCGATGAAGGTGTGTTTGGCGTCCTCAATCTTGCTTCTCAGTCTCCGCACATGCACATCCACCGTCCTGTCGCCGCCGTAGTAGTCATAGCCCCAGACCTTGTTAAGCAGGGCTTCACGACTATAGACACGGCCCCGGTGGCTGGCCAGGAACTTTAGCAGCTCATACTCTTTAAAGGTAAGCTCAACTATTTCGCCCTCTAAATTCACCTCACACTTGGCCAGGTCTATCACCAGACCGTCACACTTGATTAGCTCGCCGCCGTCAATGTTCCGGGCCCGGCTTAAAACTCGCCTGGCTCTCAAGACCAGCTCATGCACGTCGTAGGGGCTGGTGATAAAATCGTCGATATCGAGATTCCCGTTAAGGCTGTCCAGCGTATCTCCGGGGAGCAGGGCTATAACCGGGAGACGCCTGGCCCCTTTCATCCCCTGAACGAACTCCTGTATATCGCTAACGGACAGATTACCGCCCACCTCAAACAGGAGTAAATCGGGGCGGTGAGTGATTACCTCCTCGGCCAACCCCTCGACGTGAGGCACAATAGAACAGGCAAAGCCATTAAGAGCGATTTCGGAACGCAACTCGGCCAGCGCCTCGGTCTCTTGAGCTACCATCAGCAGCCGCAACATGGTCCACCCCCATCAATAGGCGTAGAGCCGGCCGTAAGGCCGCAGCCAGCGGGGGAAGAGCTTTATAAATTTATGCTTCAGTATCTCGCCGGCATCGTAGCCGAAGTGGGCGGCGAACTCTCCGACAAGCTGCTTAAGGACTTGGCGGTCGGCGTCCTCCAGCTGGGCGACGCCTACCTCCTTACCCAGCTGGTACTCCTCGACGCTTCCCCTCAGGTAGATGACACCGCCGTGCATGCCAGTGCCGATGAAATTAGCTTTATGATTCTCGCCCTCTTTTAAATTCAGGCCCAGCAGAATCAGCACACCGCCGGCCATATACTCGCCGACAAAGTCCTGGGCGGTGCCCCCGATAACCAGCGCCGGCTTACGGTCCCGGTACTCCTTCATGTGGATGCCCGCCCGGTAGCCCACGTCATCGCGGACAAAGATTTTGCCGCCCCGCGCCGATAGCCCGATAATATCTCCGGCGTGCCCGTGGATTACTATCTCGCCCTCGTTCATGGTATTGCCGCAGCCATCCTGGGCGTTACCCCTCACGATAATCCTGGGCCCGTTCATAAACGCCCCCAGGTCGTTGCCGGGGGTACCGAATATCTCAATCTCCACCGGCTTATTCAGGTCGGTACCGATATACCTCTGCCCGTGGACATTACGGAGCTCGATGCGGCGTACGCTGTTGGTAACGGCCTTTCTTAAGCTGGCGTTAAGCTCCCGGTAGTAAACTCCGCCGGCATCCATCTTAACCACTGAGTTCTTTCTGCTTGCCATTTTTAACTCCCGGCCATCCCTACTCCCAGAATTTCCAGCTCGGTATCGCTTAAGCCAACACCTCTCAGGTGCAGGCGGTTGCCCCTCAGGCTCTCGATGGCGTTGACCCCCAGCCCCCCCAGTATATCTTTAAGCTCGATGCTCCAGCCCCGCAGTAAATTAGCCAGCCTTCGGGCGCCGATGTCGGGATTTACCCGCTTGGTCAGACGGAGGTCGGTGGTGCAGAGACCCCAGGCGCACTTGCCGGTGTGGCACTGCTGGCAGACATGGCAGCCCAGGGCGATGAGGGCCGCTGTCCCGATATAGACGGCGTCAGCCCCCAGGGCGATGGCTTTGGCCACGTCGCCGCTGTTTCTGATGCCGCCGGAAACCACGATAGAGGCCTGGTTGCGTATGCCTTCTTGACGCAGGCGGCTGTCAACCGCGGCCAGCGCCAGCTCAATGGGAATACCCACGTTATCCCGTATAACCTTGGGTGCCGCACCGGTAGAGCCCCTCAGCCCGTCAAGGACGATAATATCGGCGCCGCCCCGCACCATGCCGCTGGCAATAGCCGCCGAGTTGTGAACGGCGGCAATCTTGACCGATATCGGCTTGGTGTAGTTGGTCGCCTCTTTCAAAGCGTATATAAGCTGCGCCAGGTCCTCGATAGAGTAAATATCATGCTGCGGCGCCGGCGATATAGCGTCGGTACCCTGGGGAATCATCCTGGTTAACGATACCTCGGTGCTTACCTTCTCCCCGGGCAAATGCCCGCCGATTCCCGGCTTGGCTCCCTGCCCTATTTTTATCTCTACCACCCTTCCCGCGTTCAGGTAGTCGGCCTGCACGCCGAAGCGCCCGGAAGCCACCTGGACAATGGTGTTATCGCCGTATTTATACAGGCTGGGGTGCAGTCCCCCCTCGCCGGTGTTCCACAGGGTACCCATCTCGGTAGCCGCCCGGGCCAGAGACCGGTGCACATTAAGGCTCACCGCCCCGTAGGACATGGCGGCAAACATCACCGGCACCTCCAGCCTCACCTGGGGGGCCAGCTCTGTTTTTAGATTCCGGGAACTATCGTCAAGCTCCAGCCGGTCGGGTTTCCGCCCCAGCCAGGTGGTAAGCTCCATCGGCTCACGGAGGGGGTCTATAGAAGGGTTGGTCACCTGGCTGGCGTTGAGCAACAGGTGGTCCCAGTAAATCTTCTGTCCCTTATCATCGCCCATGCCGGTAAGCAGTACCCCGCCGGTCTCGGCCTGCTTGATGATGTCCTCGATAACCTCGGGACGCCAGTTATAGTTTTCGCGGTATTCCTGCGGGTTGCGGCTGATGGTCAGCGCCTGGGTGGGGCAAAATAGCTCGCAGCGGTGGCAGCCGACGCAGTTCTCCTCACGGCTCCTGACCTCGTTGTCCTCGGCATCATAGTAATTAGCGTCAAACGAGCACTGGTTAACGCAGACCTGGCACTGGATACAGCGCTCCGGGTCTCGCTTTACCAAAAACTTGGGTGCTATATAGGTCTTCATCTTCTCACCCTCCCTGCATCCGTACCGGTATTCCCCGCTCGGCCAGGTATCGCTTTATATCATTGATGGAGTAGGTCCCGTAGTGAAAGATGCTGGCCGCCAGCACGGCATCCGCCTTGCCTAAAATCAGCGCCTGATAGAGATCCTCCGGGCCGCCGGCACCGCCGCTGGCAATCACCGGCACGCTGACCGCCTCGGAAACGGCGCGGGTAAGCTCGTTATCATAGCCCGTCTGGTGCCCGTCGGCATCCATGCTGGTAAGCAGTATCTCCCCGGCACCAAGCTCAACCACCTTCTTGGCCCACTCAACAGCGTCAAGTCCGGTCGGCTTCTGGCCGCTGTGGGTATAGACCTCCCACCTGGCTTGCTTGCCTCCATTCACCCTTTTAGCGTCTATGGCCACCACAATGCACTGGCTGCCGAACTTTTCGGCGCCCTCTTTAATCAAACCGGGATTAAGCACCGCCTCCGTATTTATAGATACCTTATCCGCCCCCGCCAGCAGCATACGCCGCATATTAACGATGGTACGCAGTCCCCCGCCGACTGTCAGCGGCATAAATACCTTATCAGAAATACGCTCGACGACATCAACCATGGTGTCGCGCCCCTCCGGGGTAGCCGTGATGTCCAGGAAGACCAGCTCGTCGGCGCCTTCCTTATAGTAAAAATCGGCACGCTCCACCGGGTCACCGGCGTCGCGCAGCTGGACAAAGCTCTTGCCCTTGACCACCCGCCCGCCCTTTACATCCAGGCAGGGTATAATCCGCTTGGTCAGCATCTTATTTCGCCCCCCCGGCGGTTACTCTCTGCTTTTTAGCCCCCGCCTTGAGCCTGCCCACGACAGGCTGACCGCCCATCGGTATCCAGGCCTTATCCAGCTCCGGGGCTATCAGGCGGATAGCCGATTCCTCAGAAGAAAGATAGAGCATGTCACCCTTCTCCCCCACGGTCAGCGGCCTTAAGCGTATACGGTCGGTCAGCCCGATCATCTCACCGTGATGGGCGATAATTACGGCGAAGGGCCCGTTCAAGAGCAGGCTGCCGTATACCTGGCGCAGGGCCATCATCAGCTTCTGCTCCTCTGTCGGCAGGCGCCCAATATTATCCCAGAAAGGCGGCGCCAGTATTTTAGCCACTATCTCCAAAGGCAGGTGGTGCTGGCGCATGAGCAGGTCGACGGCGTAGGCCACCACCTCGGTATCGGTCTGCATGGTGCACTGGTAGCCGAACTGCTCTAAATAGCGGCGGTTTATGCCATAGGATGAAATCTCACCGTTATGAATCACCGTCCAGTCCAGGATGCAGAACGGGTGCGCCCCGCCCCACCAGCCGGGGGAATTGGTGGGGAACCGCCCGTGAGCCGTCCACAGGTAGCCCTGGTACTGCTCCAAACAGAAGTAATCGGCTATCTCCTCGGGGTAGCCCACCCCCTTGAAGACCCCCATGTTCTTACCGCTGGAAAAGACAAAGCTGTCAGATAATTTGGTATTTATGGTCATAACCTTTTCTAATACATAGTCATCCCCGGACTGCTTGCCGGGCTGATGTTTATTTATGTCAAGAAAATAGCGCCGGACCAGCGGCGGGTTCTTAATCGGCGGCGCCGGCCGGGTGGGCACCTCCTGCTGCTCGATAAGCCTGAAATTCTCCTTTAGAAACGCCTCCGTCTCCTGCCTGCCCTGCCGGCTTAAATACATGATATGAAAAGCGTACTGGTCGGCGTATTCCGGGTAGAGGCCATAGACGGCAAAGCCGCCGCCCAGCCCGTTGCCGCGGTCGTGCATGTTGGCGATAGCCCTGATGACGCCCTCACCGGAAAACCGTTTGCCGGTGGTATCCATCGCCCCGAATATAGAGCAGGCGTCGATTACCTTGTTATCACGGTTAGGGTTATTTATCTGACCGATATCTCTCACGTCAGTTTCTCCTAAAAGAAAGGCTATTCATCAATGACCGCCTCTTCCGGTAGCTCAACCGGGGGCACTATAGAAGCCTCCTCGGAGGCCGGTATTTCCAGCCGGGCCCGCCAGATTTTCTCCGGCAGAGAGGCCAGGCCGAAGTCATCGGCAACCAGCGCCTCCTTGAAAGCCGCCACGTTGACCCCGTCCTTCATTAAATTGTAGATAATGCCCGCTTTCTCGATATCGCCGGCAAAGACCATGCCCAGTATCTCCCCACCTTTAATTATCACTTTTCTATAGATACCGTCGCCCCTCTGGCTGATAACTTCGTAGCTGTCATCGGGCGGCGTCACCATTCCCGCCGAAAGGATATTCACCCCGAAGTACTTAAGGGCGTTCATGGCCGTCCCGCCCCCGTATTCCGCCTTCTTACCGGCTATATTCAGGCCGGCGACCCGGCCGCCGGTATAGGCGTTGGGCCAGACCGGAGTGACCCGGTTCTCCCCGTAGACGAAATCATAGGCCTCGGCGACATCACCGCAGGCATAGACACCGGGCACGGATGTAGCCATGCGGCGGTCAACGATTATGCCCCGGTTGGTCTTAACCCCGTTACCAGCCACCAGGTCAAGGCGCGGCGTAACACCGATGGCGACGACAACCATATCGCAAGGTATAGACCGCCCGTCATCCAGGCTGATGCCGTTGACCTCACCCAGCAGACTGCTGTTTATCCTGGCCACGGTATGTCCGGTTATTATGTCAACACCAGCCCCGCTCAGAGCCACCGCCTCCAGAGCCGCCGCTTCTTCATCGAGGATGGTGTTCAAAATCCAGTCCTTCATCTCGACGATGCTGACCTCCACCCCCCTCTTTAACAGGGCTTCGGTGGCGCTCACCCCGATAAGCCCCCCGCCGATGACCACCGCCTTTATCTTGCCCTGGCGCTGCTTCAGGAACTTATCGATTGCTTTAGCATCATCAAGGGTGGTAAAGGTGAAAACCCCCTTTAAATCTTTACCCTCCATCCCGGGCACGATAGGTGAGCCGCCGGTAGCCAGCAGCAGCTTCTGCCAGGCAATAGTCCGGCCGCTCTCCAGCTCAAGGGTACGCTCACTGAAATTAATTTGCGCCACTTTATCACCGAATAAGGTTTTTATTTTATTCTTATCGTAGAAATCAGCCGGGCGGTAGAGTATCTTCTCCAGAGGACGCCCCTCGGACAGGTGCTCGGAGATAAGCGGCCGCGAGTAGGCCGGGTAAGGCTCGTCGGAGACGATAGTCAGTGTCCCCGCCTTATCCACCCCCCGGATAGCCTCGGCGGCGCCGATGCCGCCCGCCGAGTTGCCGATAATCAAATACTTTATTTTCTCTGCTCTCGCCATTTCTTACCGCCTACCTGCTCTGGCTCCTAGGGCAACCCTGATGAAATTATCGTATACTTTAAGCCCCGCCTCCCCGCTCTTTTCCGGGTGGAACTGGGTAGCCACCAGGTTATCTTTAGCCACTACGCTGCAGAACGGGATGCCGTATTCGGTCTCACCGGCCACCAGCGACCCGTCCTCCGGCTTAACATAGTAGCTGTGGACAAAATAAAAGTTGGCCTCGTCGGGTATACCCTCGAATATGGGGTGAGCAATCTTTTGCTTTACCTGGTTCCAGCCCATGTGGGGAACCTTCAAGCCCGGTGCAAACTTGCGCACCGCGCCGGGGATAACGCCCAGGCACTCATGCCAGCCGCCCTCTTCGGTGCCGCCGAACAGCACCTGCATCCCGATGCAGACCCCCAGGAATGGCCGCCCCTCAGCGACATAGCGCTTAACCGCGCTGTCCAGCCCCGTTTTCTGCAGGTTAGCCATGGTATCGGCCGCCGCCCCCACCCCGGGCAGTATAACCACCCGGGCGCTAATAACCTCTTCGGGGCTGTTAACCACCTTCGCTTCATAGCCCAAACGGCTGACGGCGTTAACCACGCTGCGCAGGTTGCCGGCGCCATAATCTATTATGGCAATCATCTCTTATACCTCAACATAGACCAGCGCCTCATTGGGGCAGTTAGCCACGCAGACCGGGATTTCCTCCCCCTGGCAGAGGTCGCATTTGAGCGCCCTCTTCTGCTCCGTATCCGGCTTTATCGCCGCCAGCGGGCAGACCAGCAGGCAGGTCCAGCAGCCGATGCACCTATCCTCGTCCACATTGACCAGCCGGCTCTCCGGGTTCCGCTCAAGGGCGCCGGTAAGGCAGGCCTGTACACAGGGAGCATCGTCACACTGCTGGCAACGCACCGATAGCGATACCACCCCCTTCTCGTCCACCCGGATTCTGGCTAGTGGCGGCGGCGATTCCCGCTTGAACGCCTTGACCAGGTCTTTTGACCGGGCGTGCTTAAGCTGGCAGTACACCTCGCAGAGGCGGCAGCCGATGCAGACCTCTTCCCTAACGTATACCTTCCTCATTTAGACTCCTAGTATGCGGCCAACGGTTGCCGTATGCCATATCATATCAGATACAATATTCTTTGTCAATCCCCTGTTTTTACCCGATTGCCCCCGGCGAACCCGCTTTTTTGAAGAGGATTAAACAGCCACTATTGTAACATTAAATAGGCAGCGCGCCAAGACAAATGCCAGGTAATAGCGCCAATTTATCTTATAAAGTAGCTAAACTATGGTTTTGCGCCAGTCATTTTAGGGCTCCTTTATTGACGCCGGTGCCCTTTTCTGATTAACATAAATTGAGGGGGCCAAATCCTAAATGAGCGATAAATACCCGCAGTTGCGGGTGGGGCTGGTTAAAGCTATAATATACAATAGGTAAGGAGGTAGAGGATATGAAAATCGTAAAGTTGTGTCAGGCAGGGACGTGTTGCCCCGTGGTCAAGGTAGCGGATTCCAAGGTGGAAATCGGCGAGGACGAAAACACCTGCACCCTAACCATGGAACAGTGGCAGATACTCAAGGAAAAGATACTTAAGAAAGAACTCTAACCGGTAAAACCCGGGACTAAGCAGAGGAAATAAACCACCAGCCCCACCCACCTATTTTTCCCTGCTATAATAAGAAAAGGATGGCAGATAATATCGAGCAGTTTCCCATATGGCGCGTTACCGGCACCAGTCAGAGTATCGATACCGACATAGTAGTCAGGGAGTTTCCCCTTACCATCATCCTCAATAACAAAGAGGTGGCCACCCTACCCTGCTCCCCCAGCCACCTGGACTACCTGGCGGTCGGTTTCCTGGCCTCGGAAGGCCTGATAAACAGCAAGGATGACATCAAAAAGGTAACCGTCGACCTGTCCAAGGGCAAGGTGCGGGTGAAAACCAAAAAAGATATCAAGCCCGCCCCTAGCCAGGCCGAAAAAGTCGATTCCGATATTAAAATATCAGCCCCCCAGGTCTTCGCCCTCGTAGAAGATTTTATTCAGCGCTCTCAACTATTCAAAGACACCGGCGGGGTACACAGCGCCGCCCTGGCCGATACTAAAAACATTCTGGTCTTCAGCGATGACATCGGCCGGTACAATGCCATAGACAAGGTCTTCGGTGAATGTCTATTGAACGACATACCTACAACGGGACGTTTGCTAATCACCAGCGGCCGTGTCTCATCGGGGATAGTGCTCAAGGTAGCCAGGAGAAACATCCCCCTGCTTGTCTCCAAGGCCGCCCCCACCAACCTGGGGGTGAGGTTGGCCCAGAAGCTGGGGCTAACCCTCATCGGCTTCGCCCGCGATAAAAAAATGAACCTCTACGCCAACGAGTGGAGGGTAAAGGGTGACTAAACCGGATGAGTTTACCGATATCGTCCTGTTTATTACCACGGCTGACGCTGAAGAAGCCCGGCGAATTGCCAGCGTGCTGGTGAAGAAAAGGAAGGCAGCCTGCGTAAATATCGTGCCCGGGGTTAGCTCCCTGTTCTGGTGGCAGGGCAAAGTCGAGAAAGCCGATGAGTGCCTGCTAATGGTCAAGTCCCGAGCCTCGTTACTAAATCAGATTGTTAAACTGGTCAAACAGCATCATAGCTATGATGTCCCGGAAATAATCGCCCTGACCATTATCGGCGGCAATCCCGATTATCTGGAGTGGATAGGTAAAGAGCTAAAATAGACCGCCCGGCATCTTGCCTTAACCGGGGGAGTTGTGTACTATTTTATCTTGGACACGATAATCGGCGGCGGCTAACCTGTTATTAAGGGGGTAGCTGGCAAAATGCTTAACCAAGACGAGCGGGAAAAGTACGCCCGCCAGATGGTGCTTAAAGGCTTCGGGCAAAAAGGGCAGGAAAAGCTAAAAAGGGCCACAGTCTTTATTGCCGGCGCCGGCGGCCTTGGCTCTTCCTCAGCCACCTATCTGGCCGCTGCTGGGGTGGGCATGCTGCGCATCGTTGACCACGATAAGGTAGAACTGAGCAACCTTAACCGGCAGATCCTGCACTGGCCGAAGGACATCGGTAAAAGAAAGGTCGGCTCGGCCAAGGATAAGCTCAACCAGATGAACCCGCAGGTAAAAATAGAAGCCATTGAGAAAAGAATAACCGAAGCCAATGTCTGCCGGCTGGTGGAAGGCTGTGACCTCATCGTAGATGCCATGGACAACCTGCCCACCCGCTATCTGCTCAATAAAACCGCCATAGAAAAAAATATCCCCTTCTTTCACGGTGCGGTCTACGGCTTTGAGGGCAGGGCCATGACCGTAATACCGGGCCAGACCGCCTGCCTTAGATGCGTCTACCGGGGAGCCATCGCCGAGGAGGAATGCCCGGTCATCGGGGTGACGCCGGCGGTTATCGGCTGCATCCAGGCGACAGAGGTGATAAAGTACCTGGTGGGGATAGGGCAGCTGCTGGCCAATAGACTTTTAGTCTACGACGGGCTTAACATGAAATTCACCGAGTTTAAGATTAAAAAAGACCCCAACTGCCCGCACTGCGGAAAGCCGGCAAAAGGCAAAAAATGAGTGTAATTGTAAACCTTCACCCCGGCCTAAGCCACCTTACCGATGGCAAGAAAACGGCCACGGTAGAGGGCAATACCGTCGGTCAGTGCCTTAACGAGCTGATAAGGCAGTTCCCCAAGACCAAGCCGCAGCTGTTTGATAAGAAAGGCAAACTGCACAATTACATTGATATCTACGTCAATCAGGAGAGCGCCTACCCCGAGGAGCTGGCCAAAGCGGTCAGGGACGGTGACGAGCTTCATATAACGCTGATAATTGCCGGGGGGTAAATCACAGCCGGAGGTAACAAAAACGATGGAAGCAAAGATAACCTATTTTCCCGAACCCGGGAAGCAGAACACCGATGAGGTTCTGCGCCTGGCCGTGATCAGGGCGGAAGAGCTGGGCATAAAGAGCATTTTGGTAGCCTCTACCAGCGGGAATACCGCGTTAAAGGCGGTGGAGGTCTTTAAGGAAGCCAGAATAGTGGCGGTCAGCCACTTCACCGGCATGATGGAACCCAATGTCCAGGAGTTTACCGAAGAGAACCGGCAGAAGGTCTTAAGCGCCGGCGGCGCCGTGCTTACCGCCACCCATCTCTTCTCGGGACTGGGCCGGGCGATGCGCAAGAAGTTCAAGATGTACCTCTTTGAGGAAGTTGCCGCCAACACCCTGCGTCTATTCGGGCAGGGCATGAAGGTAGTCTGTGAAATCGCCCTTATGGCGGCTGACGCCGGCCTGGTACGCACCGACGAGGATATCATCGTTATCGGCGGCACCGACCGTGGGGCGGATACGGCGGTGGTGCTGCGGCCGGTCAACTCAGAGGACTTTTTCGACCTCAAGGTCAAGGAAATCCTCTGTAAACCCCTGTTCTAGTGCTAAAGGTTACTCGTCTGCCTCTATCAGGCAACAGGCGACTATTATCTCCAGGCTTTCCGTGTCTTGGCCTCCCCTGCCATCGCTCACGGTAACGGTAATAGTGTAGGTGCCCCTAACGTCGGGGGTAAACCAGTCGCCCAATGCCCCGTCACCAGTGATATCGCCGCCATCAACCAACCAGATATAGCTCAATTCATCCCCGTCCGGGTCCCGGGCAGTACACTCAACAGGGACAGACATAGACTGTTTTACCTGCCGCCACTGCGAAGACAGCCTGTCTATAACCGGGGGCTGATTAGCCGGCGGTTCATCAGTCGGCAGTTGCCCGGTCAGCGGCTGGTCAGTTGGAGGCTGCCCGGTCGGCAGCGGTCCATCAACCGGCGGCTGGTCAGTCGGCGGTTGACTAGATGGGGGACAACCACTGATAACAAGAGTTGCTAAAACCAGTATGCTCAAACCGGCCAGCCACTTTGTCTGAATGCGTATCAGTTTCATTATCTATTCTCCTCCCTTGACTAAACAACCACGCTTGCTAGGACGACCGCCGGACTTTTATTACCTCCGCCAGAATGCTGACGGCTATCTCCTCCGGCGTCTGCGCCTCTATTTCCAGACCAATCGGGGCATAGACCCTGTCCAACTGCTCCCGGGATATTCCCCTGGCCAGCAGGTGGGAGAATATAGTCTCGTTTTTGGTTTTGCTGCCTATCATGCCGATATACTTAGCCGGGGTACCCACCGCCCACTCCAGCACCACCTCGTCATGCTGGTGACCGCGGGTAACAATCACGATGTAGCTCGATTTATCTATCTTCACCCTGGCAAATGATTTGGTGAAGTCCTCGGCCAGGATAACATCGGCTTCGGGGAACCTCTCGGCACTGGCGAATTCAGCCCGGTCGTCAATAACGGCAATATTAAAGCCGACCAGCTTGCCCATCCTGGCCAGCGGCAGCGAGATATGGCCGCCGCCGAATATAAATAATGCAGGCGGGGTCAGGATAGGCTCTATAAAAACCTCCAGCTCCCCACCACATATCATTCCCACCTCACCCGCTTCCTTGGTGGTAAGGCTCATGTGGAGGCGCTTCGGCTTGGCCTGCTTTATCACCTTAACCGCTTCCCCAATCGCTCTAGCTTCCAGACTGCCGCCGCCGATGGTTCCCATAATGCTGCCGTCGGGCCTGACCAGCATCTTGGCCCCCTCCTCCCTGGGCGTGGAGCCGCTGGCCGAAACAACCGTGACCAGCGCCGCCTCCTCCCCCTCCGCCTTAACCCTTACTATTTCCTGGTAAATATCATCCATCTCTCAAACCTCTAAACCCTCTAAACATTGTAGCGCATCATTATCGCTTCTAAAACCCCGCCGGCAATCGCCCTTACCCTGGGACGAATGGTATAACAGGCCTCTTTATCCCCGGAAGGGTCTATCTCACCCAGTTTGGTCCCCTTTTGGACCGTTGTCCCGTCCCGCAGCATGGCCCGGACTATACCGTCTATCTCCGCCCTGACCGGCTTTCCAGCCACCGTAGCCACCACCTCGCCGGCGCTAGCCGGGTCACCTATATCTCTGTCGGTCAGGAAAAGGCCGTCTCCGGTAGCATGCAACGCCCGCTCATGGGTCAGCCCCCCGATTTCAACGGGGATGCCGGTGTCCTTCTCGGCCTCCCCCTTTAATATTACCCTCCCCAGCCTCTCACTGTTGTTGGTCTCCACCACCATATGGACATCCTTGTCCGCCCCAAAGCCCGGCCCCAGCCCGATAACCAGCGGGGCATGGCTAATTTTTGTCCCCAGGTTCTTCTTGGCCATTATAGCGTCAACCAACACCTCTGGTTTAAGTGCTTTCCTGACCGATGTTTCAGGATCAACGACGATGGCTATGCGGCCGTCCCGCCATAACTTCAGGATCTCACTAGCCGATTCGACCCGCCGGGCAACTATCCCCTCAACCTCCTTCTCCCCGTCATAGATTGCCTCGCAGAAGGCGACCCCCCGGCTGACGGCCAGTGGCTCGGCAGTTTCGGTAAGGCAGACACGGAAGCGGGCACGGGCCAGCTTGTGGGCTACCCCGCTGGCCACCTCCCCACCCCCCCTTATAAGGATGATTAATCGGCTTAGTTCAGCACTCATTCTCTACCTCTCACACCATGTGACCTGGCTAACACTGCCCAGAATTATACCACAATGATATAATGGAGCTAAAATGGTTTAGATTATGGATAGAGACAGTTTTGAACGGCTGGTGGCTCAAGCGGTGGATGATTTGCCTGAGGAGTTTCTCAACAGGCTGGAGAACATAGATATCGTGGTAGAGGACCACCCCACCCCCGACCAAATGCTCCATCTGGGACTGGAGCGGGGTGAAACCCTGCTCGGCCTCTACGAAGGGGTGCCCCAGACCGAGCGGGGCGGCCACTACGGGCTGGTGCCGCCGGACAAGATAACCATATTCCAACGGTCAATCGAGGCCAAATGCCGCTACGGGGGCAATATCAGCGCCGAGGTACAGCGGGTGGTCAAGCACGAAATAGCCCACCACTTCGGCATCAGCGATGCCCGGCTGCACCAGCTAGAAAAGGAGGAGGGCTGACCCGGAGCTAGCAACCGTAATCACTCCAGGCCAGCAATCATCCTCTCTATCCGGGTAATATCCAGCACGTTAATCACGCCGTCCTGATTGGCGTCAGATCCGGAGGTTTCAGGATCAAGGGCGACTATCGCCCTCTCCACCCTGGTGATATCAAGGACATTAACGGTGCCGTCACCGTTGGCGTCTCCCGGTGCCACCGTCTGCACGGTAAAGCTGTCACTGGCGTAGTCGACCTCGGCGGTAGTATTACCCGCCGAATCGGTAGCCCGGACGTATACCGTATGCTCTGCCTCGGAAAGAGCAGCCGTGGTAAAGGTGTAGCCCTCGCTAGGGCTGTCAAAGGCGCCGTCACTGGCCGTCGCCGCCGTCCAGATGCCGTCATCAACCTTGTACTCCACCGTGCTTATATTAGATTCATCGGTGGCGGTGCCGGTTAAGGTCGGGGTGGTGTTATCGGTCGGGTCGGGGGTAAACGGCGTTATGGTTACCACCGGCGCCGTGGTATCGGCAATAGCCACCGAATCACCGGCCCAGGTGGCCGTTATCTCCTCGGCCAGGTTATTGGAAAGCACGCCGTTGGACAGGCTTATAGCGCTGCTGTCGCCGTCAGCGCCGATAACATGGAAGTGCAAAACCGCCAAAGAGCCGGAGCCGGTCACGCCGGTTACACCAGGCACATTCTGAACAACCCGCCATGTCCCCGCCTCAATCTCGCTATAGATATCCACCGGTATCGCGGTTGCGCCTATCAGCCCGGCGGTTACATCATCCAGCCGCAGCACCAGGGTATCAAAGGAGACGTCATAGCTGGCAGCATCGAAGTCGGTAACATCGCCGATATTGACGTTAACGGTAAAATCGCTACCGGGAGCGGCCTCGTCGGGCGCGTCGATACTCACCAGGACCGGCGTCACCGTTACCTCTACCGAACCACTCACCCAGGTGGCCGTTATCTCCTCGGCCAGGTTACTGGCAATCATGCCGTTGGACAGGCTTATGGCGCTGCTGTCGCCTTCAGCACCGAGGACGTGAAAACTCAGCACCGCCAGGTAGCCAGAGCCGGCCACCCCGGTTAATCCCGGCACATTCTGAATAACCCGGTAGGTGCCGGTGCTAATCTCGTTATAGACGTCAACCGGTATCGCGGTTGAGCCTATCAGCCCGGAGGTGACGCTGTCCAACCTCAGCACCGAGGCGTCAAAAGAAACATCATAGTTACAGGCATCAAAACCGGTCACCTCGGTGATATTGATATTGACGGTAAAGTCGCTGGCGGGGCTGGCTTCAGCCGGGGCGTCTATACTCACCGTAACATCAGCCGCCAACGCCGGGACGGCTGTACCCATCCCCAGAATCACTGCCACAATGGTTATCATACCCAGAATCTTTCTTTTCATGCTTACCTCCTTTTCTGCCCGCCTTGAAGTGTAAGCGGGCTTACCAATAACATAGCACCATAGTAATCAAAAAAGCCTAGAAACGGCATCAGTAAAACGTCAAATTTACATCAAAAAAACATCAATGCCCCCTCGCATTGACAGGTCGCAAGCGGTATAATGCGGTGGAGAACAGGCCAAGATGAAAGCGCAGATTCTAAAGCGCATAGCCCCCATTGATAGCAGACCCCTGGAGCTGGTGGAGTTGCCCACCCCGCAGCCGAAAGCGGGGGAAATACTGGTAAAGGTCGCCGCCTGCGGCGTCTGCCATACCGAGCTGGACGAAATCGAAGGCAGGCTCCAGCCCAAACTACCCATAATCTTAGGCCACGAAATCGTCGGCCGGGTGGAAAAGCAGGGGGCCGGGGCAACCAAATTCAATATTGGAGACCGGGTGGGCATCGCCTGGATTCACTCCGCCTGCGGCAAATGCCACTTCTGCCGGCAGGGCGATGAAAATCTCTGCCCCGATTTTCAGGGCACCGGCTGTCAGGCCAATGGCGGCTACGCCCAGTACACGGTGGTGCCGGAGGACTTCGCCTATCCAGTTCCCGCTCGTTTCACCGATTCCCAGGCGGCCCCCCTCCTCTGCGCCGGGGCAATCGGCTACCGGGCGTTAAATCTGACCACCCTGGAAGACGGCCAGGTTCTGGGGCTGTTCGGCTTCGGGGCTTCAGCCCACATCGTTATCCAGATAGCTAAATACAAGTACCCCAACGGTAAGGTCTTCGTCTTTACCCGGTCGGGGCAGAAAGAGCACCAGGCTCTGGCCAAAAAACTGGGCGCCGATTGGACCGGGGCCACCGGGGAGACCCCACCCACCAGCCTCGACTGCGCCATTGACTTTACGCCGGCGTGGCGGCCGGTAGTAGCCGCTCTAAAGGCGCTGG
Source organism: Deltaproteobacteria bacterium (assembly GCA_013202445.1). Lineage (GTDB taxonomy): Bacteria > Chloroflexota > Dehalococcoidia > Dehalococcoidales > BS750m-G39 > JABMRW01. Next base: position 16,628 of record JABMRW010000047.1, read on the forward strand.
ATAAAGGAGGCAGGCTGGTCATAAACGCCATCCGCAAGGAAGAAACCGATAAAGATTCCCTGCTGGAACTGGATTATTCAGAACACCTCTGGTGCGAAAAGGAGATAAAGAGCGTGGCCAATATCACCCGGCGGGACGCCCGGGAATTTCTACCCCTGGCCGCCCAGATTCCCATTATCCCGGAGGTGCAGGAATTCAAGCTGGAAGAGGCCAACGAGGCACTGATTTTGCTCAAAAAAGGCAAAATCCAGGGTGCGGCCGTCTTAAAAATAGATTAATTATGAGCAAAATAGGAAAAGGGCTTGACTTTTGTCACCAAGTCAATAACAATCTAAGCAATGGATACTACTACTGGAACTAACCTTAGTACCATAATCAAGAGGCAGAGGGTTATGGTGCCGTTGACCCTGCGGGAGCTCGCCGCCAGGGCTGGCGTATCGGCATCACACCTGGGCAGAATCGAACGGGGAGAGCGTTTCCCCTCGGCTAGTATCCTGCGCAAGATAGCCAGACCCCTCGGTTTTGACGAGGACGAGCTGTTCATGCTGGCCGGCTATCTCTCACCCGGCACCCCTATCGGGAGCGAGAGCCAGGAGGGGCTGGACCCTTACGTGGCCAAGATGCTGTCACGGGAGCCGGTGGAAACACAGCGCGCTATCATCGGCATCTTGAGCATTCTTAAGAGCATTGCCCAGAACAGTGGCCAAAAAGAGCCGTCCTGATAGAAAGCAGCCAATGCTATCAGCAATACTTCTGGCCGCCGGCGAATCAAAGCGGATGGGCGAGCCCAAGCAGTTGATGCCTCTGGGCAAACATACCCTGCTGGAGCAGGCCATTGACAACCTTCTAAATTCCTCGGTTGACGAGACTATCGTGGTGGTGGGGCATAAAGCGGAGGAAATAACCAGGGCCATAGCCACCAAGCCGGTCAAGATAATGTTTAACCCCAACTACCGCCAGGGGATGAGCACCTCCATAGTTGCCGGGCTCATTCTGGTTGACCCCCAGTCACAGGCGGTCATGCTGGCTTTGGGCGACCAGCCTCTGGTGGAAAGCCAGACTATCAACCAGCTGATAGACGCATTTAATAGCCACGATAAAGGCATTGCCGTCCCCACCCACCGGGGTAAAAGAGGCAACCCCATTATCTTTAACATTAAATATAAAGCGAAGCTGCTGGAGCTGGAGGGCGATATCGGGGGGAGGGAGATAATCCGGCAACACCCCGGTGATGTCCTGGAGGTGGCCGTTGATTCGGAGAGCGTTATCTCTGATATTGACACCAAAGACGACTATAAATCACAGCTTGGCTAATCGTTAACCCCACCCCCTTTTTAACAATTCTCTTTTTTCCCACCCTCCCACCCTTAAGAGGTTCCATCTCTCACCAACTTTCTTATTTTTCCCCTCCCCACATTCAAAAGAAATTTAAAGGCACAACCTTTGAGGGCGGGTCAGGGTGGGAAGCAAAACCCAATCCCATTTGACAAAAGGGCTATATCGCCTGTAATATAACACTGACCGCTCAAAGTAAGGCCCAAAAAATGACCGAAATACCCAAATTCACCGTCAAAAAACCGCCCCACCTCTCCCACCACCCCCGGCCGGGCTACTCGGTAAGGGGACGGATATGGCTGGAAAAAGACGGCGAGCTCTACATGGGAGGAGGCCGGGAGATGCTGCTGGAGCGCATTGACAAGTTTGGCTCAATCGCCGCCGCCGCCCGCTCAATGAAGCTGGGCTATCGCAACGCCTGGCTCTGGATAGAAGCCGCCAACCGCCTGGCGCCGTCGCCGCTGGTGGAGAAGCTCCCTGGCGGGGTGGGTGGAGGACATGCCCGGTTAACCGATGAGGGACGTAAGGCGGTGGAACGGTACAGGCAGTTACGGGCTAAGTTAGAGGAATTCGTGAAGGAGGTGGGAGAGTAGTATAATAATTTTTTAGCCATCGCTATATCTGGCACAATATAACCGTTTAATCTAGAAAGAAAAAAATGAAAAAGCTACTTATTACACTTTTAGCGGGAATACTGGCTCTAATCCCGGTTGCCGGCTGTCCCGCCCCGGATGAAGCACCTATGGGCATGGCGGTGGAGTTTATGGACCACGCCGCCGGCGCCTACATCAGCCAGGACAAGGGCTGGTTTGAAGAGGCAGGATTAAATCTCACCGCCTATGAAAGCTATGTAACCGGCATGGCTCTGGCTTCGGCCCTGGCCCGGGATGAAATTGAGGTTGCCTATATATGCCTGGTGCCGGCGATAAATGTCTACGCCAACGGCGGCGTGCCTATAAAAATCGTCGCCGGTACGCACAAGTACGGCTACGGACTTGTAGTAGACCCCGCCAAAATAAAAACGGTCAGGGACCTGGAAAATCCCGGCACCCGCCTCGGCTGCGTCAGGGAGGGCGGCGCCGTTGACGTGCTCATGCACAGGACGATAGATTACTATAATCTGGACGAAGCCAAGATATTAAGCAATACCCAGCGTATGAACCCGCCTAAACTGGTGCTGGCCATCAAGACGGGACAGCTGGACGCCGCCTTTATCCCCGAGCAGTGGGCGACCATGACCGAAGAGCTCGGCTTTACCATGCTGCTCACCAGCCAGGATGTCTGGTCTGATATGCAGGGCAGCGTGCTGGTGGTCAAGCAGGAGCTGATAAACAACCACCCGGAGGTCGTCCAAAAGCTGGTGAATGTATCGCAGCGTGCGACGGACTGGATAAATGAGCACCCGCAAGAAGCCGCCGAAGTCGTGGCCGGGCAGATGCAGGCCTCCGGCAGCGAGGTCTTCCCGGCTGAGGCCGCCGGTATTGCCAGCCAGCTGGAAATCACCCCCGAGGTATTATTGCGGTCTATGGGCAGGATGGAATACACCACCGAAATTAACCCTGAGATAGTTCAGGCCACCATAGACTACATCGCCAGTCTCGGCTACATCAAGAACAGCTTTAATGCCGCCGACATTCTGGACTTGAGATTCCTTGAAGGTGAATAATGCTTAAGGAAATCAGGCCGGGGTGGGGGCTGCTGCCGGTAGTCATCTTTCTGGCTGTCTGGGAACTGGTAGCCAGATTGAATCTGGTCCCCGGCGAGCTATCTTTCCCCCCCTTCTCGGTGGTAATGCAGGAATTCTACCATCTAACCGCCAGCGGGGTACTGGGGGATAATTTCTTCGCCAGCCTGATAAGGGTGCTAATCGGCTTCTGCGCCGGCTCTATAGCCGGTATCGCCGTGGGCATGGTAATGGGCTGGGTGGAGAATGTCAACAAGACGCTGCACCCCATAATCAGCCTGTTTTACCCCATCCCCGCACTGGGCTGGCTGCCCCTGCTCATGCTCTGGGTTGGCATCAACGAGATGCTTCCCATCGCCATAATCTTTATCAGCTCCTTCTTCCCCGTCCTCTACAACACCGTCACCGGCATCAGAAACGTGGACAGGCAATACATACAGGTAGCCAGGACACTGGGGGCCTCCGACACCAGGATTTTAGCCACCGTGGTCATGCCACTGGCCCTGCCCAATATCTTCACCGGCTTAAGGCTAAATGCCGGCATGGCCTGGCGGGTAATAATCGCCGCCGAGATGGTGGCCATACCCACCGGCATCGGCGCCCTGATGATGAGGGCGGAAAGCCTCATTCGCATAGACATCATTATCGTCTGCCTGATAGTATTAGCCGTGATGTGCCTCGCCTTCGAGAGGTTTTTCCAGTACCTGGAAGCCAGAATGACCACCAGGTGGAGATGATATGCCCGCTATAGAGCTAAAGAATATATGCCAGTACATCTGCCAGGATGTCAACCTCAAGATACGTGATAAAGAGCTGCTGGTCTTACTGGGGCCAAACGGCGCCGGCAAGACAACTATAGCCAACATTATTGCCGGCCTGACCGACTACGAAGGCTCAGTGCTCTTTGACGGGGTGGCGGTGGATAAGCTCCCGGCCAACAAGCGGGAGGTCGGCTATCTTTTTCAGGATTTAGTCTTGTTCCCCCACCTTGATGTCGCCGCCAATATCACCTACGGCCTGACCGCCAAAAAACAAACGCCGCAACAGGCGGAAGCCAGGGTAAAACAACTCCTCCAGATGATGAAGATAGAGCACCTGTCCTCGCGCTACCCCAAGCACTTAAGCGGCGGGGAAAAACAGCGGGTGGCTCTGGCAAGGGCGCTGGCGCCGTCACCTAAAGTGCTGCTCCTTGATGAACCTTTATCAAGCCTGGACGTGCCCACCGCCAAGTACCTCAGGATCGAGCTCAAGCAGCTCCAGCAGAGGCTGGGAATTACCACCGCCTACGTCACCCACGACCTTCAGGAGGCCGAAGAGATGGCCGACCGCATAGCCGTTATCCAGAACGGCTGTCTGGAGCAGGTGGATAAGCCGGAGAGGGTGTTTTTCTACCCCCGGAACGAAAAGGTCTCCGATTTCATCGGGGCGCCCAATATTCTGGACTGCGATTACTGCCGCAGCCTGGGCAAAGGGGTTATGGAAGTCGGCTGCGGCGGCCTGCCCATAATCGTACCCCATGACGGAGAGTCGGTTCACCGCATTGCCCTCCTCCCCGGCGATATCCATATCTCGGAAACCCACCCGCCGGGGCCGGAGGTAAACCGCTTCAAGGCGCTTGTAACCAGCATTAACCCCACCGACGAGACGGTCAGAATCGGGCTCAAGGCGGGGGCGCTTAACCTTATCTCAAGCATACCCCACCATATCTTTGAGGATATGGAGCTGGCGGTGGGCAAAGAGGTCTTCCTGATTCTGAAGCTGAGAAGGATAAGGGTCTACGAAGACAAAGACAGCCAGCGGTCAGATTCGAACTGACGACCGGCGGTTTACAAAACCGCTGCTCTA